>CAJYIL010000213.1 GCA_913774795.1 Pseudobdellovibrionaceae bacterium | reverse complement strand
GCAGCGACTCTCAAAGGAGCAGCAACGTGTTCACACTCAAAAAAGCGCTCGCCGTTTTCGGACTTGAATCAACCACTGAGCAGATGCCCGCTTTCTCGCGATCCGCGGAGGGCCGGCAGCTCAAAAGTTACCTTCCACACGATCTGCATTCCGTTGGCCACAAGATCGGGTTCTTGAAGCCTTTGGCACGACCACAGTGCGTGAGTGTTTTTGTGACGAAGGGTGGCGTTTTAAAGTCGTCGCTCACTTTGAACATCGCCCGCCTCGCGGCTCTCCATGGCATACGCACGTGCGTCGTCGGACTCGACATGCAAGGTGACGTCTCAAATGCTCTCGGCGAAGCGATGGATGAAGATGTCTCTCTCGACGAAGCTCTCTCTCGGGCGAGCGCGACCAAAGGTCTTGCGCAACTCTTCACCGGTGACGCGACTCTCGACGATATTTTAAAGCCGACTGATCTTCCGAATCTCTTCTATGTTCCCGAGACTCCGGAGCTTGTCGCGCTCGATCAGAGTTTGATCAATCGCAATCGCAGAGAGTATTGGCTGCGCGATCAAGTCGTGATGCCATTGAAGCGCGAATTCGACCTCGTTATTCTCGATTGCTCGCCAAACTGGAATCGCCTGATCACTAACGCTCTCGTGGCGAGTGATGTTTTGTTGAGCCCTCTCGAATGCAAAATCAATAACTTCAGAAACCTCACGACTTGCAGAGCGCTCATCCAGGAGTTCGCCGAGGACATGCAGACGCAGTTCAAACATTTGTTTGTTCCGACACGCTTCACTCCAACTCGCAAACTCTCGCGCGAAATTCGCGATTGGTACCTGACTAACCTCGACGGGTGTACGCATGAGGCTGTTCGAGAAAGCATTCAGGGCGAGGAATCAATGGCGATGCGAGTTTCAATTCCTGAATTCGCGCCGACTTCGGTTGCGGCTAACGAGATGCGCGCACTTCTCACAGAAATCTGGAAGACGCTTCAAGAACCCGTGGTACGATCAGGCCATCGCACACACGAATTGCATCTTGGAGCGAACTAACGATGTCACTTGGCTTGAATGATCTGAAGAAGCGTCGGCCCGCAAAATCCGACGGTGCCGGAGCTGTCTCTGAAAACTGGGGGCGCGGAACAACGACGACGCGTCCATGGTCGAATTCGAATTTGAGCAAAGGTCCCCGCGCTCGCAAAGCCCGCATCGAGACATCGGAAGCCGCGATGAACCAAGAGTGGGTCGACGACTACACATCCACGCATCCGGTTTTCAACATGGAAGCCCAATCAGCTCTTACGCAGTTGCAAGACTTGAAGCTGTCTCTTGAAGAACGCGCACGCGACGTCGAGCGCAAAATAAAACGGGCCGCGATGGGCCCGTTTGAAATCATGCGTTCTGTGTTACAGATGGTTCAGAAGTAAAACGCGAGACCGGCTTTGATTAAAAGGCCGGTTTCGGTTGTCGTCGAGTTGTTGCCAGAGCTGCGTTTGTAGTCGAAACCCGCATCTCCACGAATCGCAACATTTTCACTCAAGCCGAACCACTTCACGTTACCGCCAACAAAAATGTCGAAGATCGAGGTCGTCACGTCTTGGTTCGCAATCGTTTGTGAATTCTGACCGAAAGTTCCAGTTGCGCCGACACCATAGACGGTCGGTGTGCCCGGCCGGTTTGGAACAAGGTTAAAGTCGAAGAAGCCACCTGCCAAAAGCGTGCGATTCGAGATTCCGTTCGTCGATTCATAGTTGATCGTTGCGAGTGGACCAAACTCGAAGATCTCTTGATTCCATCCGTAACGACCGTCGATGTTGAAAACGGTTGAGTTGCTTGAAACCGACGTCGTTTGTTCTGTCTTCACGCTTTTGAACATGACGCTGCCTGTGACTGCGAGCAAGTTCGCGCGCG
>CAJYIL010000212.1 GCA_913774795.1 Pseudobdellovibrionaceae bacterium | reverse complement strand
CGAGTGAGATAGTCCCGCAAATTTCAATTCACCGCTCAGTGTGGTGAGTGACGTAAAGTCAGTGTCACCCGGTAGATAAAGACCAATTCCGCCCGATGATACGTTGTCGATCTTGAGAGGACTCGCATAAGACGGAGAAACAAACTCCATATCGTGCAGGTAATTCACACGAACTCGCGGCGCGCGATCAACGCGCACGCGATTCGCGGTTTTACCTTTCAACTTTGCGATAAGATCTTTGAGTCGCATGTTGCCTCAATCATCCCGCTCATCAGCTCCCCGGAGCAAGCAAACACTTGGCGTTTTTACGATGAACTGAGAAGGTAGCACCTATGACATCACTGATCCTGATGACCTGGCTTTCGATAGCACCCGTTACGCCTCAGCAAATAGAAGGGCGCTTGGCGTGCTTCGAAAAAGGTTATGCTCATCCCGATTGCCGCATCTACTGCGCGCAGCACCCTGACGATCTTGAGGCGTGCGTTCCTCGTTATCAATCGAACATGACTGAGTAGTTTCAGACACAGGGCTATCGGGATTTCTTGAATCGCGAGAAGCTGGGCTCTCCATTAGGAGGACCCCATGCAATTTTTCACCGCAAAAGATAATGCTCAAATCTCTTACCGCGATCGCGGCGACGGCGCTCCCGTTGTTCTCATTCACGGCTGGCCTTTGAACGGCGATTCATTCGAATACCAGACGCTCGATTTATTGAGAAAAGGCTTTCGTGTCATCACGTACGACCGCCGTGGATTTGGCCACTCGGATCAAACAGCAACCGGTTACGACTACAACACTTTCGCCGACGATCTCGCCTCGTTGATCGACACCCTCCAGCTGACGAAGGTATCCCTTGTCGGCTTTTCAATGGGCGGCGGAGAAATTGCGCGCTACCTCGGGCGCTACGGGTCGAGCAAGATCTCCAGCGTCGCTCTTCTCAGCTCGGTCGCTCCTTACATGCTCAAGGACGATACGAATCCAGACGGCGTTCCCGCAGAACAGTTCGCAAAAATGATTTCGCAAATCGAAGAAGATCGTCCGGCCTTCCTCGCCGGTTTCACGAAACAATTCTTCGGCGTGAACCTCATTCATCACCCGGTTTCACAAGAGACGCAAAACTGGTGTTTCAACATGGCGATGATGGCCGGCTTGAAAGCGACGATCGATTGTGTCACGGCCTTTGGTCACACCGATTTCCGGGACGATATGCGGGCTTTTGATATTCCGACTCTCATCATCCACGGCGATGAGGATCAAACTGTTCCGATGAAAACCGCTGGAGAACAAGCCGCGAAGCTCGTTCCGCATGCGATCTTCAAAATCTACCAAGGTGCTCCTCACGGCCTCTTCATCACGCACAAGCAACAGCTCTCGAATGATCTCGGATCATTCCTTGAGGCGAACAAAGGTCAAGCCGTCGCTCGTCCAACGACGAATGTGAACACGACCTCGACTGCGCGTTCCCAAACAGCTGAAAGCGGCCGATACACGACTCGTCAGTAAATTTGGCACGAGGCCGAGGTTTGAAAAACGACCTCGGCCACTCTCTCTAGCGTTGCTTCACATATCAAATTCAACTAATTCATCCCGTGATGGCGACGCGAGAACACCTCTACAGAAGAAAAATCCATTTCTACCGAGCTCTTTACGACTTCACGTTCAATCAGTGTGGTCATTGCGTCGAGTCGGGTTGCGCTTGTAAGGATCGCATTTGCCAGCACGTCGAAGAACAAGCGGCGCAACAGGGCGTGAAACTTGAACGCACGACCCATCCTCTTCGCTTTATCGGCCCCAAAGGTTGCATCGTACCGCCCCATCTACGCGAGACGTGCACGATCTATCTCTGTGGTCAGGCGCAAAAGAAACCCTCTTTCGATACCAAGCGCTACGACAAACTGAAGCGCATTTGCTCGAAGATCGACTGGAAGCTCATGGAGCTTGAAGAGGCCCAAGTTCGCTGAGATAGTTTCTGACAACTATGCTTGAGCGTTACTTTCCCCAACAGACTTTCAAAGCCCTTCTCTTCGATTTTGACGGCACGATCGCCGACACCATGCCGGCACATCTCGAAGCCTGGAATAAAGCTCTTCAGGTTTACAATCTCACGCTCAGTCGCGAGCAACATCTCGAGTGGGCCGGACGTCCCACTCGGCAAATCGTCGAATTGCTCAACGGTCTTCACAAAACGACGATCGATCCCGACGCATTTGTAAAGGCGAAAGAGGTCGATTACCTGGCCTCGATCTCACAAGTCCGAGCGATCAATTCGGTCGTTGAGATTATCAAATTTTACCACGGCAAAGTTCCGATGGCCGTGGTCTCGGGGTCTCGTCACAAGCCGGTGGAGATGACTCTCGCTGCTCTGAATCTGACGTCTTATTTCGACCTTCTCGTCTGCGCTGAAGATTACGCGAAGGGAAAGCCGGACCCCGATTGCTTCTTGATCGCGGCTGAGCGACTGAAGATCGCACCCAAAGACTGTCTCGTCTTTGAAGATGCCAACCTCGGAATCGAAGCCGCTCGTCGGGCAGGAATGGCGTGTTTGCGGGTGACCGATCAACACCAATTAGCGAACCTCGAATGAGCCTCGTGGTCGAGAGCACGTCAAAGGCGGTCGATGTTCTCTGGTCACGGATCGGATCAGAGATTCGCATCGCGACACCGCTCGGAGTTGGCAAGCCAAACTTTTTTCTGAACGATCTCTACGATCGCGTAAAACGTGATCCGACTCGACACCTCAAGATTTTTACGGCGCTTTCGCTGGCTCCGCCAAGCGCGGGATCAAATGAATTAGCTCAGCGATTTTTGACTCCGTTTTCAGAACGCATGTGGGGTCAAGACTATCCTGTTCTTCACTACTCACGTGACGCCGAAGCCGACCGGCTCCCGAAGAACGTGCTCGTTCATGAATTTTATTTTCGGGCGGGATCCGCGATGCGCTCGCGAAGCCTGCAGGCCGCTTATCAGAGCATCAACTACACGCATGTCGCCGAAGCGGTTTTTAACGAAGGTGTCAATGCGATCGTCCTTCTTGTCGCGCGCGACCCACGGGGCTCGGGCCGCTACTCGCTCGGGAGTAACCCTGATGTCACCCTCGACTTAGCCGATCTCTATCGAGCTTCGAACCGCTCCTGCTTGAAAATCGCTGTCATTCATCCCGACATGCCGTATGTCGGCGACGACGCTGAAGTCGAATCTGATTTCTTCGACGTGATCGTCGATGAACCGAACCGGCATCACGAGCTCTTTGCTCTACCGCGCATGCCAATTTCGCCCGCCGATCATGCGATCGGCTTTTATGCGAGTCAGTTGATCCCCGACGAAGGCACCCTTCAGATCGGAATTGGCTCGCTGTCAGACGCCGTGGTTTCTTCGCTTCTTGTACGGCAGCATGAAAACGCGAAGTACCTAGAGCTGGTTTCGAAAGCCTGCGAGAGTGAAACGCTGAAACGACTGCGTCATTGCTCTCCCTTCGTCAAAGGCCTCTACGGTCTGAGTGAAATGGTGACCGACGCCTACATGCATCTTCATCGGGCGGGCCTCTTGAAACGAGAGGTTCTCGACGAAGATGGCCGCCGCCGCACTTACTTGCATGGCGCCTTCTTTCTCGGATCAAAAGAGTTTTACGCTTGGCTTCGCTCTCTCGATGGAGCCGATTATCAAGGCTTGAGGATGACCCGCGTTTCGAAAGTGAACGATTTGTATGACCCGAACGAAGTTCACCTGCGGCGACAACGAATCAACGCGCGGTTCTTTAACACGTGCATGCAGGTCACGTATTTGGGAGGGGCTGCCTCCGAGACACTCCCAAACGGCGACGTGGTGAGTGGCGTTGGCGGTCAGTACAATTTCGTCTCAATGTCGCATGAGCTCAAAGGTTCGCGCTCGTGTTTAATGCTACGATCCACTCGCGAGAGTGGCGGTCAACGTCTGTCGAACATTGTGAGCCAGCACGGTCAACTGACGATTCCGCGACACCTCCGCGACTTGGTGATTACAGAGTACGGTGTTGCAGATCTCCGAAATCGAAGCGATGAGGAATGTATTCGAGCATTGATCGAAATCGCTGATTCAGAATTTCAAAACGGACTCATTAAAGAGGCAAAAAAAGCCCGAAAGATCGCCAGCGACTACCAACTTCCGCCTCATGCACGCCGAAACACTCCCGAGGCTTTGGCGGAGTTTATCAAGGAGGGCCGGAAAGTTGGCGCCTTCAAACCTTTCGCGCTCGGCAGCGACTTCACGCCTGAAGAACAACGTCTCGCTCTCGTGCTCGAGACTCTGAAGTCAATGCCCACGGTCTCACGTCTCAAGCTTGCAGTTCAGGGTGGGGATCCGGCTCCCTACTCTCGAGAGCTTGAACGTATGAATCTTAAAAATCCAACGTCGCTGAAAGAACGTCTCTACGCAAGAATCTTAACGGCGGCGCTCATTCAGGGAGAAGCAAATGGTCACTGGTAAATGCCACTGCGGACAGGTCGAGTTCAAAGTCGACGGAGACATTCCCGAGAAACTCACGCGCTGCACGTGTTCTTTTTGCTCGAAGCGCGGAATGCTTTGGGCTTATTACCAACCTCATCAGTTTCATCTCGTTTCACCGAAATCAAACGATGCGATCTATCGGTGGAATTCAAAAATGGTCGATCATTGTTTTTGCCCGACGTGCGGATGCGGGACCTACTCCGATACGCCTGATTTTCAGCCGAACGGCGCGTGGGATGGAAAAACTCGCCGCATCGGCGTGAATGCGCGCCTCTTCGACCATTTCATCGCAGCCAACCACCCGTTCTTTGAAATCGACGGCAAAAACCTTTGGTGATTTAAGTTCGTCGACCCATCGGTGGGTTTAACGCATTCAAGCACGGGGTCGTCATCAGAGTGGTGACGATCGCCATGATGATCATCATGGCGAAAAGATCGGGCGCCAAAATGCCGAGATCGTAACCGATGTTGAGCACGATCAGCTCCATCAGACCACGCGTGTTCATCAATGTGCCAATCGCCCATGAATCACGCCACGATAGACCAGACCACCGAGCGGCCATCGCTGATCCGAGTATTTTGCCCACGATCGCGAGGGCTACAATCGAGCCGCACAGAATCCAGGCCGAGGCGGAATTCAGAAGTGCGATCTGCGTGCGAAGGCCTGTGTAAACAAAGAAGATCGGCAATAGAACGACGGCCGTCAGGTCTTCGATCTTCTCCATGAGCCCGTTTCGAAACAAAAGGTTTTGGGGCATGATCACGCCCGCTAAGAACGCACCGAAAAGTGCGTGAATGCCAATGACTTCCGAAATTAACGCTGAACCTAGTAAGACGATAAGCAAAACGCCAAGCTGAGCGCTCGTCAGATCTGCGCCCACTCGTTCAGCATTCAACAGTCTCGAAATCGTTGGTCTCACGAGTTTAAACATGATCGCGACGTAGGCAACCGCCGAAAGAAGAACTCCCGCCGCTGCCCCTAAAGAACCAGCTTTGACAAGACCGATCACGGCTGCGAGCACGCACCAAGCCGTGACGTCATCGATCGCTGCACACGTCAAAGTGAGGACGCCGAGCGGAGTGGTCGTCATCTCTTTCTCTTGCAGGATTCGCGCGAGAACCGGAAACGCCGTGATGCTCATCGCTATTCCCATAAACAGCGCGAAAGAAACGAATTCGAAGTTTTTTGGACCGTGAGAGGGGTAGATGAAGACTGCCAAAACCGTCCCAAGAAAAAACGGAACGACGATGCTCGCATGTGAAATCACGAGAGCTGCCGATCCTCGGCTTTTAAGCTCCGATACCTTGAGATGAAGGCCGATCACAAACATGAATAAGATCAATCCGATCTGACTCAGGAGGAAAAGAGGCGGAAGAGACGACGCCGGGAAGAGCCAGTGAAAGCCGTCGGGCCAGACCACAGCAAAAACCGATTTGCCGAGCACAAGACCTGCGATCATTTCTCCGATGACCTGGGGCTGGCCGATTCTTTTTACAACCAGTGAGCAGAGGCGCGAGAAAACAAGAATCGTCAGAATTTGGAGGATGAGTCCGGTGAGCGGCGAGGCGATATTGCGCGAAATCTCCAGCGAGAAAAGAGACGTCCATGAGGAGTTCATCGTGATGAATTCATCGTGGCGTGTAGGCCCCATTTGCAAAACAGCGCCAATCAGACCAATCGAAACGGCGACAAAAGCGACATAAAACAAGAAAGCCCTTAGCTGAGTTCTCATGAAGCACTATTCGATTCGATACGAGGCTTCTTGGCAATTTCGCATTTCAGAGCGCAGTGGCGTCAGACCTAGGCGATCCGAATCTCTCGTGAGACCGTCATCTTAAACCCTCGGAGGATTATTTATGAAAGCTCTTTTGATTGCACTCTTACTGTTCTCGGGATCGTACTCATTCGCCGCCGAAGCAAAACAGCCCGACGCCGCAATGATGCAAAAGTTTGTGGCCGCTTCGACTCCGGGGGCGCCTCACAAAATTCTTTCAGACATGGTGGGCGATTATTCTTTCACATCCAAGAGCTGGCATTCGAAAGGTGGCCCTGTCATCGAAGGGAAAGGAACGACTTCGATGAAGATGATTCTCGGAGGCCGCTGGCTCGAAGTGATGACGAACGGCGATGCCGCCGGTGAAATTCCCGCGTTTGAAGGTCGCCAGTGGATCGGGTACGACAACATTAAAAAAGAGTACATGTTCATGTGGATCGACACGATGAGCACCGGTGTCATGCACGGCCACGGAAAATTCGACTCGACGTCCAAGACATTGATCGATCGCGGTCACTACTCGTGCCCAGTGACAAACAAGGACCGAGATTACCGCGCGGAGTGGAAAATGACGACGCCAAAGACGCTGATGTTTTCTCTTTACGGAACATCGCCCGTCGATGAGAAATCAGGCGAGTTCAAAATGATGGAACTCAACTTCACTCGCAAGTAATTGGCGCTCCACAGCGTCTCGTCTCGGTTCAAGACGTCGCCGACAATTCCGTAACAATTGTCGGTTACGTTCTCGCGATAGCATCGAGTAGGCACGTCTCGTCGTCAGAAGAGCTGAACATGCGCTC
>CAJYIL010000211.1 GCA_913774795.1 Pseudobdellovibrionaceae bacterium | reverse complement strand
AGATCAGTGCCGGGAAGCGATGGAAGGTTGTCCCGTCGAAGCCATCGGTAACGACGCCGAAGCTTAAGTTTTAACAGCTGGTAGCGCGCCTTCGATTTGCAAAGTTCGAATCGGGAACGGAATGTCGATGCCTGCTTTATCGAGCTCTTCTTTGATCGCGATGTACAAATCCGTTTGCACCTTCGACGTGTTTTCTCGAAGAGTCCAGACCTGAAAAACGACGTTCATCGCCGAATCCCCAAATGATGAAAATGTAAACTCAGGGGCGGGTTCGGTGAGGCACTGTGGGTGCGAGTGAGCCGCTTCGAAGAGAAGATCTCGCACGCGTTTTAGATCGCTCGAGTAACCGACCCCCACCTGAATATCGAAGCGACGAATCGGGAAGTAAGACACGTTCGTGATGTTCGATTTCACCATGGTCTCGTTCGGAATGCGCACGAGCATATTGTTCGGAGTGCGAACTTTACAGCTCAAGAGATCGATGGCGAGCACTTCACCGCGCGTTCCCGCGACGTCCACGACATCGCCGATCACGAAGGGTTTTTCGACCATCAAAAAAATGCCGCTGATGAGGTTCGACGCGGACGTCTGTGCGGCAAAGCCAATAGCGACGGTCAAGATGCCGGCGGCGCCCAAGAGGACCCGGAGGTCGAAACCCAACTGCGCGAGTGCCATCGAGATCGCGAGCGTCACGACTGCGTAGCGAGCGAACTTTGTGAACATCATTCGCTGCGAGAGATCGAGGTGCTTGAATCGATTCGTCAACGAATCAACCCGCCGCGAAAGCGCGACGCCAATCACCAATACCAACGCGGCTAGGAACAGATTGAGGATTTTTTCTTCAGTGAAATAGGTGTGCGCGAATTTGTGCCAATCGAAACCGTTCATAAACCTTTCTCCTTGAAGATCGCGCTGAAAGCGCGAACGACCGAGTTGGCTTCGGTGCTGCTGGCGCGAGGACCGGTGACGAACTGCGTGGGTGCCGCTTCGGGCGGAGGTTGGCGATCGAGTTTCAGGTTCGCCATTTCATCATCGTTGCCGCGTTCGAGAGTCAATCGATCGGTCCAGAAGCCGCTTCGCTGTGAATAGAAAAGTGAGAGTCGCGGAAACGGAATTTGCAATCGATCGAGCTTCAAATGCGTGACGCCGAGATTTCGAACCGTAATTGCGGTGATCGAGCAGTGCGGGCGCAAGGGAACTTGGCGCAAGTCCAGCATGAGCTCAGTCGGAGCTGCGTAACAGAGGCTCCCGAGCGAGGACATCGGGCCAAACCAGGTGTCAGACATTCGGTAGGTCGGTACCTCGGCGAGAAACTTCGAGCCATCGGTGAGCTCGAGTCGAATCGAGAGCGGAACGATCATGTAGAACGTCACATCTTCGCCGGGAAGAACGCTTAAAGATTCATCCAGGCGAACGACGACGGCGCGATCGGGAAGAACCGGCGAAAGAACCACTTCGCCAGGTGTGTTTAAGCTGTAAGCACACGTGATCGAGCCGGCGTCGCCCGGAAAATCGATGAGGCTGCCCGTCGTGAGATCGCGTGAGCCCGGGAGACTGCGGACATGATTATCGAGAAAATCGCCGTCGTTCGTGAAACGAACGTTCAAGCGAAAGGGCGAGCTCTGCAGCCACATTTTGAGTGGCCCGATTTGCCAGAAATCGGTGCGATCCTGTGCGGTCGCATGTCGTCCCCACCAGCTGCTGTATGTACTCGACATTTTTCGTTCGCTCCGCCTTCGCTCACGAGCGTCCTTCTCCCGTGGGCCTCGAGTCAAGCTTGACGCAATCCTGACAAAGGCCTCAGCGAAATATCGTTGGCCATTAATAGGCAAATTCGCGACCATCAAGAGTCTATGGCCAAGACCTCGAAGCGAGCTGCCG
>CAJYIL010000210.1 GCA_913774795.1 Pseudobdellovibrionaceae bacterium | reverse complement strand
GACGTGAGCAACATCGAATTGCCAGCCTTCGCTTTTCAGGAGTTCGCCGGCGGCGTTCGCCTCTTCGAGGCCCTTTTGAGACAGATCGACGTCGGTCCATCCCGTGAAGCGGTTTTCTTTATTCCAGGTGCTTTCACCGTGTCTCAACAAAACTAGTTTAATCATCTGAGGTTGCCTTTGCCGTTTGAGACGTCACTGTAAGTCGCGCTGGCGGAGTCGGCAACGGATTCGGGGTTTCGGAGAATCTCCGTCACAGGGGTTTGTGTGTTTTGACGGTGAGGTTGCGCCTTCGGATTCAGCAAAGGTCTAGTTGCAACCGGTCATGCGATCGACGAATCGCATACTTGCGAGCGAGATTGATCTAGACAGAAAAAACCAGTTGAAGCCGCCGAGAAAATCCTTAGCATCAGTGGTGGAGGGGCGATGCCATGTCACGGATGACTGGCCGGTGAACAAGAATTGTTCCGCATCGCTCGTTCTTTACGGCCTCCGGGTTCCCCGTTAAAGGCCTTCTCCCCGATTCTCTGAAACTCTGTGAAACTCTCTAAAACTTAGGACTGGCCTGGATTCTGCGACTTTGGACCTTGCGCGTTTGGCGTCTGGGGACCTTGCCCTTGCGATGGTCCCTGACCTTGCGCGTGGACGCCACCGCCGCCTTTACCGCGACGGCGACGGCGACGTTTGCCTCCGCCTTCACGGGTCTCTCCGCCCTCTCCGGCCGCCTGACCTTCGGGTCTCGGCGGGCGCGGCTGTTGGTTCTGCGGACGCGACGATCCTTCGGGGCGCGGGCCGCGGGCGTTTTGCTGGCGGTTTTGGTTTTGATCGCGGTTTTGGTTTTGGCGGTCGCCGCGTGGCTGCGCCGGTTGTCCTGGACGGCTCGGCTCACCCGGCCGGCTCGGAGCTTGGCTCGGTTGCATCGACGGCATCGAGCCGCCGACGGCTTGGCCCGCTTGCGCGCTGGCTGCCGATGCATCGCTACCTGATGATTCACGGGATCCTGCCTGCGTGTTGTCGCGAGGATCTGGGTTGTTGCGTGAACCTGTCTGCGCGTTGTCGCGAGACCCGCGGTTGTCGCGCGAGCGTCCGCGGTTTTCTCCTCCGCGAGGGCCTTCTCCTCCGAGTCGGCTTTCGCCGCCGCGGTTCTCACCGCCGCCGCCGCGACTGTCGCTGCGCGAACGACTTCCGCGGTCTCCGCGCGCGGGACGAGAGCTGCCACCCTCGCCCGACTCTTCTCCGTCATTCGAAGATTCCTCGGAGCGACGAACGACGGCCTGTTCGACACGGTCATCTTTGATCGCCGACTTTTTCTTACGGCCAACGATCAAGCCCTGCTCTTTTGCGATTTGCTCATTCATGTCGACCGTGATGTCGCCGAAGCATTTCAGCTGACACGAGAGACGACGACGATCGATGAAGTGCCCTGTTCCGATCAACGAAAGTTCTTCCGAGCCCGGCGGCAAGACGTTGTGCTCACCTTCGACGATGCGCACGCGGCACTCGGCGCACGAGGGAACACCCTTGCACACCGACTTGATGTAAATGCCGTGGTCTTGCGCGACGTGCATCACCGATTGGTTCGGCTTGATTTCAAACTCTACGTTTTGCGGAATGAATTTAACCTTCATCGCTTAAGCCCTACTCTCAATCAATGTGAAGCCGCGCGAACTTCTTCTTGCCGACTTTCAAGACGACCGAAGAGCCGGCTTTGAAATCGAATTTGTGTTTCACCGCGGTGACTTTTGCGCCGTCGATCTCAACCGAATTCGACTGAAGCAAACGACGTGCGTCTGATGTCGATGCGACCAAGTCGTACTCTTTCAGTAGTGACGCAACGTCGACTTCGCCCGCAAATTTCGCCACGGGCGCGCGGAACTCCGGCATTTCATCCGGAAGTCCTTTGTTAACGAAGATACGGTCGAACTCTTCGACGGCGGCGCGGCCGGCGTCTGCGCCGTGAAAGCGCGCGACCATCATCTCGCCCAAGCGAACTTTCGCCGTGCGAGGGTGAAGAGCGCCCGACTTCAAATCCGCTTTCATTTTCTCAAGCTCGCCAACCGGAACATCGGTCAGGAGCTCGTAGTAACGCATCATCAACTCATCCGAAACACGCATGGTCTTGCCGAACATGTCGCGCGGATTTTCGTCGACGCCGATATAGTTATCGAGCGACTTCGACATCTTTTGGACGCCGTCGAGACCTTCGAGGATCGGCATCGTCATGACAACTTGGGCTTCCTGCCCGTAAACGCGCTGAAGATCTCGGCCGACCAACAAGTTAAAGAGTTGGTCTGTTCCACCAAGCTCGAGATCGGCCTTCAACGCGACCGAGTCGTAACCTTGAACGAGGGGATACAAGAACTCGTGAAGCGCAATCGGTGTTCCGGACTTGTAGCGCTTCGAGAAATCATCGCGCTCAAGCATGCGCGCGACCGTGTACTGTGATGACAAACGAATGAAGTCAGCCGGAGACATGGCGTTGAACCAAGTGGCGTTCCACGCAAGCTCAGTTTTTTTCTCATCCAGAATCTTAAACGCTTGGGCCACGTACGTTTTTGCGTTCACCGCGATCTCTTCAGGAGTCAGCGGAGGACGAGTTTCGTTCTTGCCCGTTGGATCCCCGATGCGCGCGGTGAAGTCTCCGACCAGGAAGATCACTTGGTGACCCAAATCCTGAAACTGCTTCATCTTGTTCATCAAAACGGTGTGCCCGAAGTGAAGATCAGGACGCGTGGGATCAAAGCCCGCCTTGATTCGAAGAGGAGCATTGTTCTTGTACGAACGCTCCAGCTTCTTCATCAGGTCTTCTTCGCTCACGAGGTCGGCGACCCCGCGTTTCAATAAAGCGAGCTGTTCTTTCGGAGGCAGGAAACTCATCGCGCGTGCTCCACGACGCGAACTTCACGAACGACCGTGACTTTGACTTGGCCCGCATACGCGAGTTCGCGTTCGATCTTGCGAGCGATGTCGTAAGAGAGCATCGACGCTTGTTCGTCGGTCACTCGAGAGGCTTCGACGAGAACGCGAAGTTCCTTGCCGGTTTGCACCGCGAACGTACGAACGACGCCGTCGAACGAATTCCCGATCGATTCCATGTCTTCCATGCGGCGGATATAGGTGTCCATCGACGCGCGACGAGCACCCGGACGCGAATTCGAAATGATGTTGGCGGCCTGAACGATGAATGCGAGAACCGTCGACGGTTTCTCTTCGTCGTGGTGAGCGCGAACCGCGTGACAAACTGTTTCGTGCTCGCCGTATTTTTTCAAGAACTCGGCCCCGACGATCGCGTGCGAACCTTCGATCGTGTGATCGAGACCCTTGCCGATATCATGCAAGAGGCCCGCACGACGTGCGCGCTTTGCATCGAGCCCGAGTTCTCCGGCCATCATGCCCGCTAAGAAACCCACCTCGATCGAGTGTTGCAAAACGTTTTGCGTGAGCGTTGAGCGGTACTTCAAAGAGCCTAAAACTTTGACGACTTCTGGGTGAATGCCGGCAAGCCCAAGTTCCGTGACGGCTTTCTCTCCGTCTTCTTTCATCGACTTGAAGATTTCTTTTTTGACCTTATCGGTGACTTCTTCGATGCGCGCCGGGTGGACGCGCCCGTCTTCCATCAACTTCTCGAGAGCTTTGCGAGCGACATCGCGGCGAACCGGATCGAACGACGAAATGACAACGGCTTCAGGAGTTTCATCGACGATGAGATCGACGCCGGTTGCGGCCTCCATCGCGCGGATGTTGCGGCCTTCGCGGCCGATGATCTTACCTTTCATCTCTTCTGAAGGCAGATTGATCACCGAAACTGTTCGTTCAGATGTGTACTCAGACGCGTAACGAGCAACCGCCATCGCGATGATGCGCTTTGCTTTTGCTTCGGCTTCTTTTTGTGCTTCGGCTTCGATCTCGGTCGCTTTCTTCGAGGCTTCGGCGCGAACATCGGCCGTTAGAGCGTCGATCATCTCGCGTTTTGCTTCGGCGGCCGAGAGCCCTGAGACGGCTTCAATGCGCGCTTGCAGCTCGTTCTTGCGGCGATCTTGCTCGGATTCAAGTTCGATCATGCGCTTTTCGGCGATCTTAATCTTCTCGTCGCGAGCCGCGATCTCTTGAAGCCTTTGTTCGAGTTCTTGCTCTTTGTTCTGGAACTCTTTTTCGAGCTTCGACTCTTTATCGACGAGCGCTTTCTCTTCTTGAGTGAGTTTTTGGCGCTGCTTTTGAATCTCTTTATCCGTGTTCGATTTCGCGCGAGATTCGAAATCTTTCGCACGCTGCTTCGACTCGCGGTCGATGCGCTGAGCTTCGTTACGCGCTTTCGTGACGATCTTCTCCGCTTCGTCGGCCGCTGACTTCTTCGTTTTTTCGTCTTGAGCTTTTTTAACGAAGAGCATGCCGATCGCGCCGACACAGAGGCCGACCAGGGCGAGCACGATGCTCAGAATGATATCGTTCATCTTGAAGTTCCTTTCAGGGTGCGTGACTCCGTCACGACCAAGTCCATCGCGATGTCGTGCGCATCATGCGGCAACTCGTGTTGCGCAATCTGGCGCTCGAGCGCGATTCCGATTTTTAATGGTTGAATGTTGTCGCGACCGGCGGTCGCGCTGACGCTACTGCAGAGCCCAGCGAGCGCGCGGTCGTAATAACCTTTTCCGCGCCCGAGGCGATTTCCTTTTTCATCGAAGGCCAGTCCTGGGATCAGGAGGCCGTGAAAGTCAGATGCTTGCACGCGGCGAGCGCGCATTGGATCTGGCTCCCAAATTCCCCATTGATTTTTCACGAGTTCATCGCGCGATGCGACCGAGTAAAAGCTCAACGTGTTTTCATGCTCGACTCGCGGATACGCCCACTGAATGTGCGTCGAGGCTTCAATCGCGGCGCGAATGTCGGGTTCAAAACCCATGGGCTCGAAGCCCGCCCAGACTCCGCTCTGCACACGCAAAAATTCAGTGAGACGCGCGGCGAGCGCACGTGAGTCTTCAGCAAGTTTTGCGTGGTCATGCCCCGATGAGTCTGAATAGATTCGATCAAGGTTTGTGCGAAAGGCTTGGCGCAAGACGGCCTTGGTCAGCATGAAAGTCCTCTAAGCAATAAGGCCCAGAAGACAGCGCGTCAGTTATCGAGCGCAGTCTTAGGGGACGAGCCTTGCGAACGAGTTCTTTCAAATTCCGTGATAACCGTCATTGCCTTGGCCTCGAGGCCGTCGAGCTCTGAGAGGGCTTTGCGTTTGAGCATCAAGTAGTCTTCGGCAAGATTGAGAGACGCGAGGATCGAAGCGTTTTGGATTGAACCTGTTTTTGTGAGGGGCAGGGCTTCACGGATTTTTGAATCCACGAGGCGCACAAGTTCTTTCACCGTCTGTTCATCATGTGAGGATTTCAAGCGCAGAGGAACGCCGGCAATTTCGACTTCATAAGTCATTGCGGCAGGCTTCCTGGAGATGTCGGATTTGGGAGTCTCGTTCACGTCTTAGAGCGTAGACGAAAACTGACGGCGCGAGAAGTTATGGTTACTACGCGCGCCGCATTATTAGACTTTGCGTCACTGGATTTTAGTCTGAATCGGTCATTGAGGCATGCAGTGGTACTGAAGACGGTAGTGACCTTCGGCGAGAGGCGACGAAAGAGTGAGACGCGCGCCTGTCAGCTTAAAAGGGGTCGTTACCTCCTGGCCCGCGGTTGAGATGATCGAAACATCGCCGATCCCGTCGCCGTTCATGTCCTCGGGAAGACAGCTCAGCTGCATTGAATCCACAAGCTCAACGACGCGGTTTCCTAAGTTCGACAAGAGCGTGGTGTAGTCATTCGAACAAACAGAACCCGTCACCCCGCCCGTTAAGTTAGACGCCTCCTCGTAGACCGACGCAACCGCGGCCGTCGTGCATTTGGTGTCAGCCGCCATCTTCGCGATCGAATTGAATGTAAAAATCTTGTCGCGGCCCCACGTCGATTGCACGAGCGAGACAAGGTTCGCGGGAACGCTCTTAGGTGATGTCGAGAGGCAAGAGCCGTTGGAGCATTCGTTCTCGTCCGAGATCAGAACAACCGCCAATCGCGCATTGGCGCGAAAGAAACCAGCATTTGCGGCCGTGTCTGCGCTTCGCTCGATTGCGCGATAGGCCGCATTCACGCCTCGCTCATCACCGCTTCCGAGAAGACCGACTTGAATAGCGGCCGCCAGTTTCACCTGAGCTTCGGTCGCCGATATTTCATCCGATTTCAAAACGTATTGTTTGCCCTCGTCTGAATCGAATGGACGAAGTTGCCCGTCGCTCCACGCCCGCGCGGCGCCGCCCGCATCTTTCGTCATCGCCTTCGAATCAGTGGTCGTTAAAGCGATATGCCAGTTAAGATCTTTGATCAACGACATGAAACCATCGATCTTGGCTCCGAAGTTGACTTGCTCTTGTTTCATCGAAGCGGAATTGTCGATGACAAAAAGAATATCGACCGGTGCGTCCGCTTGCACATCAACACCTTGTTCGACCGACAGCACATGAATTCCGGCTGCGTTGAAATGACCGTCGTCGATCATCTTAAAATCAGCGTTCGAGCAAGAACAGAAGGTTGTCGCGACAGGGACTGAGCTCAAAATCGACTTCACGTGCTTCATCGAATCCCCCGTGACGACGGGAAATTGCAAAGAGTGCGCAGGCTCAAAAACGGCCTATTGTCGACCAAACGAAACACTCGTGCAAAGTCTGAACATGTGACGAATGAATCAACAATGATGACGAGGCGAGATTCAAGCTCTGGCGCGAAGCCCGTTTGAGCCGTGTCTCAATTCGGGGCGCGATTATAAAATCGAATCAACGAATTCTTGCGGCGAGAAGCGGCGCAAGTCTTCGATGCCTTCGCCGACCCCGATCAATTTGATCGGGAGCCCCAGTTCGCAAGCCAGGCCTACCGCGACTCCGCCCTTCGCTGTTCCGTCGAGTTTTGTGAGAACCACGCCGGTCACCGTGAGGGCTTGATTGAATTCGCGCGCTTGAATGAGCGCGTTTTGTCCAGAGTTCGCATCGAGCACGAGAAGAACCTCGTGAGGCGCATCGGGGATGAGCTTCGTCATCACTCGCTGCATTTTTTTGAGTTCTTCCATCAGATTCGACTGCGTGTG
>CAJYIL010000209.1 GCA_913774795.1 Pseudobdellovibrionaceae bacterium | reverse complement strand
ACTCGCGCGGAGTTTAACGAGGCAGCTTTAAGAGAGACAAGACCGCTCGTTCGTAACCTCACGCAAGCCAACGCCGATCGCCTTTGCTCGGCGATGCATGCGCACAACATCAAGATCGACGTGAAACTCGAAGACTTCTCCGAGGGGTCACTGACGAAACCAGCGGCGTTGACCGCGCTACAATGTTTACAAACGACCGACGAGCGAATCACGAAGGCGATGATCCCGATGATCAACACCGACGCCGTTCGCCGCGATGGCAATCTGATTCGCTCGTATCTCTTGGCGCTGACAAAACTGCCCGGTGGTTTCGCGGAGAAAGTGAAAGTCGGTCGCTACATTCTCACGGTTTCAAGCTCATTTGGTCCGTATGCTTACGGGCTCTTGGTCGCATCGGCGACCGGCGATGAACAAGTCGCGGCCGCGCAGTCGCTTGCGCGCGATGAGGTGAATAACATCAACCTTTCGTACGCGATGCTTCAACAATTGCCGCGCCAGGAGGGCATGGCGGTTGCGCTCATCACGGCGCTGCCTCTTGCGCAGTCGAAGCAGAGCTACCGCCAGCAAATGACGACGATCATCAAGACGTTGCCTCTCGAATCGCCTTACTGGAACAACGTTGCCGTCGAAATTCAGAAATCCGATTCGACGCTTCAAGCAATCTTTATGGGCTTCGTCGCGCAGGCCCCACGAATTCCGCCAGCAATGGCGAATTTGGCCGCGTACTTGTTAACGCAACGAACAGGGTTCGGAACTTACCACGGAAACGTGCTAGCAAAGGCGACGCTCACGACAGACCAACAAGCAAAGCTCGTCGAGATCGCGAACACTGATCCGGCTTCAGGCGATGCCGCGTTGATTCGCTGGGTTCTTTCAAAACAGGCGTCACTTGAGCCCGACTTTAGAAAGTACACGAAGGGCACTGCCTACCAAGCGATCTGCGAAGTTCAAGGCGATCTGCTTCAGTGTCGGGGTGAAAAAATCTGGATCAAGTGACGATCAAAACCGTCTCGCGGCGGTGAGCCCGAGACCGCCGCTCTCGAGCGGAACGGGCGTGAAGCGCCAGGCGGTCTCCGGCTGCTCAAGCTGATCGGCGTTGTCTGAAGCATGCGCCCAGAAGAGGCCGACCGCCGCGCCGGCCACGACGTCGGAGAGCCAGTGGCGATTTTCGGATACACGGCCTGCGCAAATCGCGATCGCAAGGGCGTTTGCCGGAACACCCACCCACCATCCGTAGGAATAAGCCAGAGAGGCTGAGGTCGCAAACGCGGTCGCCGCGTGACCCGATGGCCAGCTCGAGGCGAATCCCAAGTAGTCTTCTCGGTTATCGGGACGAGCTCGGTGGGCGATAAACGCAAGCGAGACATGAGAGATCGATGTGAGCGCGAGGGCGCGTGCGTGCTTCAGACCGTTTTTTTGATCGACGAAAAGTTGGAGTGCTGCGATTCCGATTCCGTAAGCACCTCCGCCGATCGTGCCGAGCGTGCCCGATGATTTATCGTCCATGAGAGGCTTTCGGCGCATCGCCTCTTCGACGTCAGAGTCATACTGGTGCGTTACGATGGAGCCGGCGATTCCACCTGAAAGAACGCCGATTCCTCCTAGATCGAGTGAATGTTTCAGCGTCGGTTTGAATTGGTCGTTCCAGAGCCAAGGGAAGAACGGCTTTCCTCTGGTCGGGTCTTCGAGGCCAAACGCGGTCGGGGAGACAAGAAGCGTGACC
>CAJYIL010000208.1 GCA_913774795.1 Pseudobdellovibrionaceae bacterium | reverse complement strand
GCGTGATATCGACGATCGCCCCTTTGATCTTCATCGCCGCCCCGAAAATGTATTCGGGCTGAATGGGTGGAGGTGCGCCAGCTCCTTCATCATGCGAGAACGTGGTCACGCCGGCGTTTCGCCAAACCGCACTGATGGTTGGCGAGATCGGGCCCGGGAGAGTCAGGTTCAGACCGAGATCCGCTCCGTAACCCACACCGCGTCTTTTCAATTCATTTTGCAACGTATCGGTATCGAGGTTCGCGAGCGTCGCTGCGCCGATGGGAAGATTCGTACCCGTGCGGTTGAATCTGCGAGCCGCAAGACCGAACTTCAAGATCTCGGGAACGAGCTCAAAGCCCCCGCCCGCCGCAAATCCGTAATCGAAGAAGTAGTTCAAATTCATCTGCGTGTTCGCCGGATTCGTGACCGAGACGCCCGCCGCCGTTCCGGTAAATGCCGACATGGCAAAGTTCGGAATGAGAATCGAGGTCTTTGCATGACCGCCGAACCAAACTCGTTTGCCGTAGAGCTGTTGAAGATTCGTGGTCATGTTGTCCTGACCACCGCTGATCACATCTTGAAGTGTCTTGATGTTCTCGGTGCCGTTGGCGCCGAGGTTGAGATCGAGCACTTCCCACGCAAACTTCGTTTGCCCCGCAAGCCCAGCTGGGTTGTAAAAGAGAGCGTCGGCATCGTCGACGACAGCCGTGAACGCACCACCCATGCCCTCGGCACGAATGCTTGACCACTGATCGGCGACATCGAGCGCCTGGGCACTCGATGCGGCGAACAGGATCGCGGCGGCGAGGTTAAGGACAAACACAAGTGCCCGAGCCAACCGCGCCTCCGCATGAATTGAATCCGACTTCATTAGACTTGATCAAAGCTCGAAGTCCCAAAAGAAGCGGGCCTGTGAAATCGATCGCCGAAGTATGCGAACAGAAACCTGTCATGCCCGGCTGCGCTTCGATCGCCGTACACATCGAGCTCACAGACGATGTGATATCGCCGCCGAAACTGGCCCCTGAAGCTTGAATGGCGCGCAGAGTGAGCATCAATCCGCTCCCGAGCTCGGCCACGGCCGCATCGGCAATATCGGAAGTTGAGCACGCGTTGAACGTGCCATCGACGACGCCGTCGTGATCCGCGTCTGCGTTCGATTGCGCAAGTGCGGCTCCCATTTTCGCGACCTCGATGAAAACGAGCTCGATATTTTCATCGGGCGTTCGGTGATTGGCATCGCTATCGATCGAGACGAGGGTTTGTTCCGCGAGCACACAATCGGCCAGGTCGCTGATTGTGGCGCCCGTTTGTGCACGCATCGCCAGTGGCCAAATTTTCGAGGCCGGCATTTGATCTTTGATCGCTTGCGCGAAGTCGAGAAGGTTTAAGCCGCAGCGACCCGCATAGTACGAAGCGAGAGCCGCTTTCGATTCGCGTTTCGCCTTTCCCGCAGGACTCATCGCGTTCATCGAATTGATCGCTTCGTCCCAGCGCCGGGCGTTCGCGCTTTGTTCCGCGTTGAAAAGAAGGGCTTCGTCCGTATTTTTTTGCGCCGACTCGACAAACGCGTTCGGACAACCGGTGACGGCCATCAAAAACGGAGCAGCGATGAGGAAGATCCACTTTTTCATTCTCAAAACCTGAATGTAAATTTCGTGACCCAACGACGATCTTCTTTTGGCGTGCCCGTCGGCCCGACATCCTCGCCGTAACTCGCCGCTTGGAGCTGAAAGTTTTCGGTCGCGAGTTCGACACCCGCTGTCCAGTACTTTTGATTCATCCCGCCCCGCAAGAAGAAGAAGTCATGAAAGTTCAATTCCATCCCCGCGTGCACGCGCTTCATCGTGTCGGGATCCGCGTACGCTTTGAGGACATCATGCATTTCACCCGTGATCGTGAAACGGACGTCGTTGGCGAGTATCGGAAAAAACGCGACGCCGACATCGATGGTCTGCGGCGTGTCCTGCGGACGCGAGCTTGTCGAGTGCAGCAGCCCGTTACCGAGCTCGTAACTTGTTCCGCCGACGTCTCTCGCGACGATCGCAAGAGTCGGCAGATACTGGATTGGAGCCGTGAGATTGATGCCGATATCGGCGCCGAGACCGAGACCTTCTTTTGCGAGCGCATCGATGCTGAGATTCGTCGAGTTCGCGGGCAGGTCTTGGTGAATCTCGCTGCGGTCGACGAGTCGCGCGGCTGTCCCGACTTTCAAAACTCCACCGAAGAATTTGAACGTGTAACCAAGCGCGGCTGCGTAGTCGTTCGTGTAATCGAGACGAAACGTATTTCCCGCCTCATCGACTTCGGCGTTGTACTCGTATTTCCCATGGAGTCCGAAACCGAAGTTTGAAGTCACGATCGATGGAAAAATTTGGGCTTTCGCGTTCCAATGAACGCCTTTGTGTTGATTGAGAGCATCCAGGAGTCCTTGCAGATTTGTGACGCTCGACACGTTCGAGAGGGTTGCGATCTTCGTGTCGTTGAATGATCCGGAAACTTCGGGATCGATCAGCGTGACGGTTGTTTCGCGGAGTTTACCTAAACCAGCGGGATTTGTGAGAAGGGCTGTCTCATCGTTGACGACGGCCGCGTAGGCGCCGCCCATCCCGAGCTGACGGACGCCCGTGTAGAACTCGGTGAACTCAGCCGCCACGGCGCGCGTAGAAACGAGCGCGATCGCGAGTGACATCCATGTCTTAGTAAGGCGTTTCATTTTGACCGACTCCATCCTTGGGTCTGTTCGTGTTCACGTCTCGGAACTTTCGAGCCTCAACTTGAGACAGCTGGATTTAGGTCGTGGCTTAAGTCCAATCGCGTAAAGAGATTTCTCGTGAGCGTTAGACCTAGATCCGATACGCTTTAAAGGGCCTCTAGACGAAGGATCAATGGATGAACAAACTCTTGGGTTACTCACTTCTCGCGATGACATCGCTCGCTCTGTCGGGATGCGAAACTGCCGACGACCGCAAGCTAGCCGCAGGTCAGGCCTGCCTGGACTCGGCGACCAGCTCAAACGCTCTTCAATGTAAATCTCTGGTCGATGGTTTGAACTCCGCCGAAGCCAGCATGATCCGCTGCTCGGCGAACTTCGTTTCGCAAGGTCTCACGGGATCTAAAATCGCTGAGTCGATCAGCAAGATTAAAGACAGCAGCGGGACTGTCGACGGCACGACAGGCATGATCGCCTACTTGATTTTCCCGAACGCGAGCCCTTCGGCTGACGTCGCTATCGCGGACTGTACGGCGGCCGGCTCGAAAGCCATGCTCCGCTTAGCGACCGCGACGAAACTCGCGACACTCATGGCGCAGACTGCACAGGCCCTCGGCGGCGCTGCAATTAATCCGAACAGCCCGACTCTCGCTCAGGATATGCAGAACGCCGTCAACAGTATCGCAACGGGCTCACCATCGGCGGCGCAACTTCAAGCGATCGGCAATACCGCCATCACCGCCAGCCAAGCTTATTGCGGCGATGGCAGTTCCTACGTCGGCACTGATGTTTGTAACGACTTGAAGGCAGCGGTTGATTCGAGTAGCGACCCGGCTACGATCGCGCAGCTTCTTCTGAACAAGATGAAAAAGTAATTCCCTCCAGTTACTGAACGCAAAAAAAGCCGGCTTCACCAGCCGGCTTTTTTTTATTTTCAACACTGCAACGGAGTTGAAACATTTAAACATGAACGCCAACATGCTCGTGAACGCGAACGTTTAAAACGTGCTCTTAGAAATCGAGAGAGGCGCGCAAACCATAGTTACGAACGGCCTTTGGACGATCGCTTGTTCCGACTTCGTCTGCGTAAGTCACGAGATCGAGAGTGAAGATTCCGAGAGTGCCGGTGAAGCCCGCGGTGAAGTAACCTTGGTTCAAACCGACGCGCCATCCACCTTGCCACCAGCTCTTCATCTTCCAGAGGAATTCGGCTCCGAGGTGAAGACCTTTTCCGAATGTCCAGTTCTCGTGAGTCATGTCACGAAGATCAGCCGCCACGCGCGGACGAAATACCCAGAACTCCGGCAAATCAAATTTCGCTCCGACATCGACGCGGCGACCGAGCTTTTCGGCTTCGCCCGTGTTTTTTCCGATCAAGTGGAAGTTCGTTTTAAAACCGTAATCAGCAATATTTCGAATGACGACACCCACCGTTGGCGCCGCCGCTCGCCACCAAGAGTCTTTCGCGATTTTCGGCGACCAAAGAACGCCGTAGTCGACATCGAACGTAAA
>CAJYIL010000207.1 GCA_913774795.1 Pseudobdellovibrionaceae bacterium | reverse complement strand
CTCTCTTCGCCGGTCGATTCTTCGCTCTTCTGCACCGCGGTCGTCGGCCAGTCTTCTGGGTGTCTTCGTAGGAAAGCTGGACCCTGGAACCATCTGTGCTGCGCGTCGAGGTCGCGAGGCACGTCGCGAGTGGCGTCGTCGGCGACGTTTTCTTTCGTCGGCAGCCACCTCCATTCGTTCGTCGACGTGTTCTCTTCTATCTCGGCGATCCTGTGCGCGACGAAAGGGCGGTATGTGCGCGCTCCCGTCTTGATCCAGGTTAGTACCGTCCGGCTGTCCGTCCAGAAGGTTTTCGACTCTGGCTTCTTGTCGTGCTCTTCAATCACCGCGGTTGCCATGCGACTCCCCAGTACCGCCGCTTGTAGCTCCAGTCGGGGTATTGACGTGAGCTTGAGCGGCGCTACCTTCGCCTTCGCCGCCACGAGAGATGTGTGTACGTGGCCGTCGTGCGTGACCACCCTCCAGTACAGGGCGGCGGCGTAGGCGAGCTCGCTGGCGTCTACGAAGATGTGCAGCTGTCTTGACTCGGCTTCACTGTAGTGCAGGTAGCATCTTGGTATTCTCACGTTGCGTAGCTTCTTCAGTTCTCGCGTCCAATCTCTCCATTGGGCCGCTAGGTCGTCCTCTAAGTTTTCGTCCCATCCGGTACCTCGCCTCCACAGCTCTTGCAGGATCTGTTTCCCTCTTATAGTGACGGGCGACGCTAGTCCTAGTGGATCGAACAGCGACATCAGTATCTTGAGCGTTTCTCTCTTCGTAGGGCTCTCCTTTTCGAGTATTCCGGCCGGCAGACGGGCGAGGTTCAGGTTGAAGGTGAGCTCGTCGGTCTTCGGCTTCCAGATGAGTCCCAGTACGCGTTCGTCCTTTTCTTCGTTGAGATTGACTGCGTTCCGCTGCTCTGCGCCCGGGTCGAGCGCTTCCATCACTATTGGCGAGTTCGACGTCCATTGTCGTAGCTCGTAGTGCGCTTCGCTGTGGATCTTCTTCACTTGGCTGGCTACGTCGATCGCTTTCTCTTCATTTTCGACGCTCAATATCATGTCGTCGACGTAGTGGTTCTTCACGATGGCTTCGTAGGCTTCTTTGTTGTCGCTTTCGTAGCGGCG
>CAJYIL010000206.1 GCA_913774795.1 Pseudobdellovibrionaceae bacterium | reverse complement strand
ACCGCCGCTCACTGCGTTTCGGCCAGTGCAGGTTCGATGCTCGTGATCTTCGGCAAAAACTTCGACGACCAGAACAAGGTGATCCGACCTGTCGTCCAAGCTTTCATGTCTGACAAATATCTCGTTCGCGCGACCCAATTGATCGATAACGGCGATATCGGTCTCGTGAGCTTCATGGGTGGCCTCCCCGCAGGTTACGAAGCCGCGGAGTTTCTTTCGGATGCCACATTGCTGAAAGACGCCGAAACGATCAGCTTAGCGGGCTACGGCCTCTCAGACGGTGTCGGCAAGACGGGCGCAGGCATTTTGAGATCTGTCGACACGACAATTCTGTCGGCGGCTTACTCGCCATCAGAGGTCTTAGTTGATCAATCAAAAGGTGTTGGCGCTTGCCACGGCGACTCAGGTGGTCCCGCTTGGATCACCGTCGACGGAAAACGTCTTGTCTTTGGCGTTACTTCGCGTGGCGTGAACGATCCAGATGATCACTGTAACGCAGCCGCAGTTTACACGTCGATCGCCGCTTACGCGGACTGGGTCAAAACAGAAGGCGGCGCCATGAGCGCTCTCGTTGCAGGCCTCACGGACCAGCAAAAGATGGCGGTTGCCGCTCGTGCCAACCGCGAAATTCAAGACTACCAACGTCGTGCCGCTGAAGCTGAAGCTGCTGAGAAAGCAGCGCAAGCGAAGAAGGCACAGAATCAACAAGCTCCGAGCAACGGCGTCGCTAACGCTTCTTAAAGCCGCGCGTCCCCGTCTCGGGCTCACATTCGAATCGCTATCTCGTGGAGGGAAGTTCGGGGGGACTTCCCTTTTTTCTTTTCAAGAACGCCTGGCTCAAGGCGGTCCCCCAAAAAAAGAAGGGGTCGTTCCGCGCATGAGCGAAACGACCCCAAAATGTCTTGTAGGATGATCCGTAAGCCGGATTCTGTCTTCTTCCGCCAGACCCAAGACGGCCAACGGAAGGAGGCGACTATTCCTCTACGCCCGCGATTACTCGCGAAGCTTCAGCAATCGTACCCGGAAACTTCGAAACGGAGCGTTTCGCTGGCATTTCGCTTCCAGCGCGTTGCGCGCCTTCGGCGCGACTGGCCGACGTTTCCCTATTTGATCTTGCTCCGCGCAGAGTTTGGCTGTTTTCACTCCGCCGGCTCCCTCGCCGCCTCCCGTTCCCGGTGGCGAGCTCATAGCCGCGGACATTCTCTCTGTTCCACTGTTCCTCGTCTCACGACGGGCGGTCGTTAACCGCTGCGCTCTCCTGTGGAGTCCGGACTTTCCTCGCCCGCCAAGCCCGTGAAGGCCGGTGGCCGCAATCGCCCTGATCATCCTGCCCCGTTTTGTAACAGGCCCCAGGCCACCACGCAATGTCTCGCTGTCTCAGTTTGAGAGCGTGCAATTTGGTTTGCCATTTTTTACCCTAAACCCGCTTCAGAAGCAGCGATCCGGCGGCCGATAAGAAAGTATCTCGAAGGAGTCATAGTCATGCCTAAGCAAGTTAGAAGAGCCGCTGAAGCCGCGGTTGAAAATCGCGCAAGACAAGTCGCCCTCACAGCCGCACTTTCGTTTGCGACTTACGTGCTCTTCACGCAGTTTGTTCGCACGTTCTTCGGCTGAGTTCCGTTCGCACGCTAAGTACGTCCAGTTTCCCACTGGTTGTTTGCCACCGGCGGCCCGTGAGGATTAGCGTTTAAAGGTGGAGAGTCGATATCACCTTCCAGTTTTGAGCGAGTGCGACTCAGAGTGCAAACTCTGCGGGGCACTCGGTTGCTTAAGACCTCACCGACTCACCTTCCCTGAATTTCTGAAAGAGCTAGATCGCGCAACCTTCGCATGCGCCAAGACGATCGTTTTTCCGCCCAACTTTCTCAATCACCCCGAGGCGGCTCAGTTTTGCTTCGAAGCCTCGCGACGCGGCCTCACTCCGCTCGTGCGCTTGCGACCTTCGCAACTGGCGAGCCATAGCGAACTTCTTTCGACGCTCGAGTATCGAAACGCTCGATTCGAAGTCGTGGTGACCGAGGCCATCCCTGAGGTGGCTCTCGAGTCGTCTCTCGATTTTAAGTGCGTGCTAATTCCTTCGTCGCTCGTCGATGCGAATTTGCTTTACGACTCTCTTCCGTTTGCGTGGAGACGCGGTCTCGAAGTTCTCACGCCTTTTTCGTCGTCGTTCGAATTTGCCCTGACGCCTGATGACGTGTTTTTGTTTGTCGCCAACCGTCGACTTCGCCCGTATCAAGAACTCTTTCGAGAGACGATCGGCTCAATGCCTGGCGTTCGCGAGACTCTTTTGTATAAATCGGGTCACGACCAAAAGATCGAAACTTCAGTCGTCGTGGCAGTACGAAATGAATCTGAAATTACAAAAACGATTAAGGGGCTGGACGACCAATCGATCGCGCGCGAAAAATTCGAAATTATCATCGCTTGTGACCGGGTCTCCGACGAATTCCTGGAGTCGGTCAATGCGAAATCGAATGTGCAGATCTTGAAGCTCGCTGAGTGTTGGGGCGAGCCAGGGTTTCGGCAAGCTCAAGCCTTCAATATCGCCGCTCGGTACGCACGCGGCTCACGGCTTCTCTTCCTTTCCGAAAATTTTCCGGTCGAACGCGAGCTCTTGAAACGCTGCGCGGAGCGCTCTGAACCCTTTCTCAAAATCGACTCGCGTCGTAGCGATCAACCGACCCTTTGCGCTCATCTCATTTCACTTCGAGAGTTCTTCGCTCTCGGTGGGTTCATCGAGACAGAGCAAACAGGTTTTGAATTCTTACAGCTCGAGTGCAAAGCGGCCCCGACTCTGTGGGTTCTAGGCGATACCGATAAGGCCGATGTTCAGGCGCTTGCGCCGAAGGTAACGCCTCTGCGCCGGAAGGCCGCTCAAGATTTTTATCTCACGACCCTTGATCACGATTTTTATCGCCAAAACTTCGCGCTCATGGGCCCTCAACCTTTCGCGCGCAAACTCTATTCGTGGTTGGCGCTTTTGAAGCCTGTTCGAAACGCCATTGCGAGGGCAAAACTCAAATTCGAGATCGCGCGCGCTGCACGCCATGTGGTGCATTCATGATTTCAGTCGTCATCCCGACATTTCGGCGACAGACACGTTTAAGGGCGCTTTTAGGTTCGCTTGCAAATCAGCAAACGTCGGTGCCTTACGAAGTTCTCGTCGTCGCAAATTTGCCTGAGGCCGGTCTTAAAAAAATAGTTGAATCTTTTGGGCCTCATTTTCGTTTTCATGAAACGGGAAAACTCGGCGTCAATATCGCGCGCAACAAGGGCCTCGATCGGGCCCGCGGCGAAATCGTCGTTTTGCTCGACGATGATACGTTCGTCACCGATCGAGAGTTCCTGCACAAAATCGCGCGCGCCCATGCTCGTCATCCTGAAGCGATCGCCATCGGCGGCGGATATGTCCCGAAGGATTCACTGACGCCAATCGAAGCGGCCTATCACTGGATTCTCGATCACGAACTGCGAGCAACGGTCGGCGAGCGCGACGAAGCTCGACTCTTGCGAGCAGGCAACGTTTCGCTAAAAGCATCCCAGCTCGAATCTCACCATCGCTTTGATGATCGAGTCGTGTTCGGTGGAAGTGAGCTTTCTCTGTTCACGAGATTGCGAAGTGAGCAAAACCTCTTTCTCCTCTTCGACGCACTTTCCGTCGAACATCGCGCCCAAGTCTCCTTCTTTGAGTTAGCGAAACGAGCATTCTATCAAGGTTATGGAAAAGGACTGGCCGAACACGACACGGCCCCTCCGCGGCCCCAGTGGAATTCGCAATTGCCGCTTGAAGAGACCTTTCGGCGTGCCCACGTGGAGCAAACAGCGCTGTTTCGCATCGCTGTTCGTACCTACAGGCGCTTTCATTCATTTGGTTATGGGTTGGGTTTAAAAGACAGCGACCTTTACCAAGCTTCGTTGGCTTCAAAAAAAGTGATCTACCGGAGACCTGATCTCACACCTACGAGGATGCTCAAAGCCTTTTTCGGAGGACGCTGGCGTCGCCGCTTGAGCGACGCCGCTAGAGCCCACGCGGCGGCCTTAAGCGCCGCGCTTAGTTTGCGTTAACGAGCTTCAGAAGTTTCGTTGCGACATCGGTCTGTAATTCAAAGACATCGAAGCGTTGACTAGGTGAAACCGCGCTTAAGATCACGAAGGGAACATACTCTTCGATTTGTCCATTTGCGCCGTACTTCGGAACGTAGCCGGCCAACTGGTAAGATCCGTTTAGTGTGCCGGTCTTCGCGCGCACGCGCCCTTGGGCGGTTGATCCTACCATTTTCACTTTCAATGTCCCGTCGGTGCCCGCGATCGGCAGTGATTCCCAGAGCGCGGGAAACCACGGCTCGCGCGTGAACGCCGTCAAAAGGGCCAAATAAGATCTCGCCGTCACGCGGTTATCGTGCGAGAGACCAGCTCCGTCCACGAGATGAACTTCGCTCGCGAAACTTGGTTCGCGCGAAAGCCAATTCGCGATTCCTTCGCGAATCGCAGCTTGGCCCTCGGTGCGCAGGTCAGAGTGAGTGCCGTGATGAGCGCCGAGGGTTTTGAAGATCGCATCAGCGAAGTAATTATCAGAGGGCTTATTCGTGTAACGCACAAGCGATGACAGCGGCTCGCTCTCGATGACGAAGGAGGGCCCGTTGGCCGTCGGCGCGGGAAGAGCCGATTTGATGACCGACGCCGATGATCCGGTTGGCATCTCGAGCGTCACGTTGTCGGTGGTAATACCGTTCTTGGCGAGGTGCTGGAGAAGAGCACGCCCGTACCAAGGCTTTACCTCGGGGATCGGAACGGAGTAGTCGCCTTTTCGGCCGGCGATAAAACTGACGACCCGACCGTCGTTGCCAAAGCGCGGCCCGACGCCGCTCCCGCCTTCGATCGGAAACTGGAGAGCCGAATCGGCCCAACGTGCTCCGTGCGAATCGATGGAGAGCTGCGCGCAGTTCCACGAGAAATTAAACGATTGAGAGATGGCTCCGAAACACGTCGCTGAATCTGAATCTTCCATTCCGCTCGCCGGGATTGCAATGTCGTGGCGTTCATCAGCGGAGATCAGGGTGAGCGTTCCTTCGATGTGAGTCACGCCCCGGGCGCGCAGTTGTTGGACGATCGAGTTAAACACTTCTTGTTGAGCGACGCCGTCGCCCGATCGAGCCCGCACCACTTGCGGATCTCCGTCGGCAACGATCACCATCTTTTGTGCGGCGCCCTCTCCGGCCGGCACCCAAGAGACGTGGGTCGTAAAGACGAAGTCTGGACCCAACGTTTTTAACCCGAGAGAGGTCGTGACGAGCTTGGTGATGGAAGCAGGCTTAAACGACTTTGATTCGTTCTCCACGGCAGGCGCGGGCCCGCCCGTTGCGGCGCCGATCGAAAGTTTTTTTGAGTGCGAGAAACTGAACGTCGATGAGCCTGAAGTGATCTGGCCATCCACGGCCGCACCCAGAGCGATCAGCGTGCCGTCTGCTCCGGGTTGGATGACCAAGTCGTTGGATTGACGTGCGCAACCGGCTGCGCCCGCCAGAGCCACTCCCAGAACCGTCAAAACTTTCGACACTTGTTTCATCGAACACTCCTCGTGACGCGGCCTTTGAGTGCAAAACGTGGGCGAGGCTATCGACCCCATTTGTGGAGATTGAGAGGCGGGCTCGACAATAACGATGCCTCTCTCGTGCTGTTCGCTTCGCAGACAGCGCGCCAAATTGCGCTCGGGCTGAAGAGGAGCAGACTCAGTTGTCAGGTGCCTTTTGCACAGGAGGATTTTTATGAAACTACGTATCGCTCTCGCTTTCGCTGCAATCGCTCTCGCTGCTGGTCAAGCGATGGCTCAAGACTCAACGTCGATTGCTGAACAACCAGGTCGCTCGAACGCAGCCGCTCTTCGCCTGGCGCCAGTCGCCGGTGCCTCGAGCTTCGCAAACTCATCGACCCTCAACACCGGAAATTTCGGAAACGGTTTCTCAGCGGGCTTGCTCGCCGATTTCGGACCGTCTTACTGGAATTTCGAGACCGGCATTCTCACATTGAGTGCCAACACGAATCGTCAAGGTTCGTCGGCTTCGGTAAATATCAACACTTGGGGCATCCCGCTTCTCGCGAAGGTTAATTTCTCAGGAAACCCTCACGAGACAGTTTTCTTGAAAGCCGGCGCGATGCCATTTCTCGCAAGCGGTCAAGACGTGAACGACTTCAACGTGATGGGTGTCGGTGGTATCGGCGGCAACATTCCTCTCGGAAAAAACTCGTCGGTTCTCCTCGATGCGACCTACAACCGTCTCTTCTCGCAGAGCGGCGACCTTTCAAACTACCAAGGTCTCGCGCTTCTCGCGGGTCTCTCATTTAATATTTAAGTCTAGCGGCGCGTCTCTCCAGGACCGCTCCGCTTTTTAAGCCTCTGGGTGAAAGCCCAGAGGCTTTTTTTTCGCCGTGGGCTTAACATGGTGACATGGAATTTCACCAAGTCGGCCCATCGATTACGAATACGTTCGAGTCTGATTCTCTTTTGCGGTCGACTTTAAGGCGCGTTCTTCCAATAGACGTCTTTGCGAAAATCGAAACGCATTTGAAGCACGTCGGCGAGTTGGCCGTGACCGATTGGCTGCGATGGAGTCGTGAGGCCGAGACGAATAAGCCACGTCTTCTCCAGTTCGATGCTTACGGCCGCCGAAAAGACGAGATCGTCATGTCCGATGGCTGGCGACATCTCGAGGCCGCTGCGGCGACCGAAGGCATCGTCGCGAGTGGTTACTCCCGGGAGTTTGGAGAATTCTCTCGCGTCTATCAGGCCGCTCTTCTCTATCTCTTTCATCCCTCGAGTGCGTTCGTTTCGTGCCCGCTTGCGATGACGGATGGAGCGGCTCGTGCCATCGAACTTTACGGTGACGACGCACTCAAGAACACAGCGTTCACGCATCTGACCTCGCGCGACCCTTCGAAATTTTGGACGAGCGGCCAGTGGATGACAGAGAAAACTGGTGGCTCAGATGTCAGCGGAACTTCGACCGTGGCGCGGCGAAACGGCGAAGCCTGGAGTTTGAGCGGAGTGAAGTGGTTTACTTCTGCGACGACGTCTCAAATGGCCATGTTGCTTGCAAGACCCGAAGGAGCCGAGGAAGGTTCGCGAGGCCTTTCTCTTTTCTACACGGAACTCCGCGATGCCAAAGGTTCTCTCAACAACATCGAGATTCTCCGGCTCAAAGAGAAGCTCGGGACCGATGCTCTCCCGACTGCTGAACTTCGATTGAACGGCTTACCCGCTCGACTCGTCGGCGGAGAAGGCCACGGAGTTCGCAAAATCTCATCACTCTTTAACATCACGCGTGTTTACAACTCCGTCTGCTCAATCGGTCACTTACGTCGAGCCCTTGATCTCGCACAAAGCTATTCGCGCGTGCGCGTCGCGTTTGGTAAACCCATTATCGAGCACCCACTCCACAAACAAACGCTCGACGTAGTTGAATCCAGTTTTCGTCGAGCGTTTGAATTGACGTTCCGGGTCGCGCACCTTCTCGGGCGCGATGAAACCGGCACTGCCACTGAGCGAGAGCGCCTTCTTCTTCGAGCCCTCACACCGATCTCGAAGCTTTACTCCGCCCGTGTCTGCATGGCCGGTGTGAGCGAGGTGGTCGAAGCGTTTGGCGGAGTAGGTTACATCGAAGACTCGGGCATTCCTCGTCTCTTGAGAGATGCGCAAGTTTTCTCGATTTGGGAAGGAACAACGAACGTTCTCGCCCTCGACTTTTTGAGGGCACTCGATAAGGAAGAAACGCGCCGAGAGTTTATCGCGGCAGTCGAAGAGAAGTTTTCGATTTCGGTGCTGGGAGAGGCTTGGTCGAAAGCGAAGGCGATTCTCGCGGCGCCAAAGGATGAAGCCCAAGCTCGACACTTGAGCTTCTTGGTCGCCGAAGCTTTGACGAACGCGGCTTAGAAGTTCATGACCTTGCCGTCTGAACCGTACTTCAGGGGCTGAAGAACTTTGTAGAGTTCAAGCGTCGGGATTTGATCCATCGTCACAAATTTATAGCCGCGTTGAACGAGGATCGGCAGCATTTTCTCGAACATCTCAGCGGTCGAACGGTGGATGTCATGCATGAGCACGACGCCACCCTTCTCGTTTTCGATCTTCGCCAAATAACCTTCGAGACACTGATCGACCGTGAGGCCATTGTTCTTTCTCCAGCAGGCCCAGTCGCCCGCGTTCGTGAGTTTGCCTGAGTCGTCTCGCGAAATCATTTTCCCGACGGTCCAGTAGATGGGGCCGATGTATTCGCGAAGAGCCGCATCCTGATTGAGTTTCTCAGCGACGTCA
>CAJYIL010000205.1 GCA_913774795.1 Pseudobdellovibrionaceae bacterium | reverse complement strand
CCTACCTGCATCACCTGATCAAAGCCGACGAGTACTTAGGTTGGAAGTTGATGAGCAAACACAACTTCACGTTCTATCACCAGATGATGAATGAGATTCGCGAAGCGATCACGAACGACACGTTCGTTCAGTATTACAAAGAGAAGCGAGTGGCGTGGGCGCAGCAAGACGAGGCGCACCCGATGAAGCCCACACCTCCGCGCGCTCGCAAGCACGCCGCAGGTTGAGACTTCCGCCTTACCGTTTCGGGCGACGACGCGCGCTCTCGCGGCGTTTTTCGTTTTCCTTGCGCGAGAGCTTCTTCTTCGGAGCGCCACTCTCCGTGCGAGGTTTGCGAGGTTTATTCGCGCTGAAATCTTGCTGTAATCCCTCAGGTGTTCCGAGCTGACGAACTTTTTCGAGAACGCGTTCGTCTCTGTCTTCGAAGAGATTCACGACAAGACCGTCTCGACCCGCGCGAGCGGTGCGGCCGGCGCGGTGAATGTAGTTCTGGATGTCTTTTGGCATGTTGTAGTTGATCACGCGATCGACGTTTTCGATATCGAGACCACGAGAACCGAGTTCCGTCGAGACGAGGAGATCGAGCTTGCCCTCACGAAATTGCTGAATTGTTTTACGGCGAACGACGCGGTCCATGTCGCCGCGGTAAAGGCCGGCTTCGTAACCATTCTCTTTCAAAATCTTTGCGAGGTGATCGCATTGCTCACGCGTGTTCGTGAAGAGAATTGTTTTCTCGCGAGTCTCGAGAAGCTTTTCGAGAGCCGCCCACCGTTTTCCGTCTTGGATGCGGATGTTTTTGGTTTTCAAAGTGCCAACGGTTTTTCCGGAGCCACTAGAGCGAATGACGTTCGCTTTTTCAAAAAGTGTTTCCATCATCTTTTGCACTTGCTCCGATTCGGTCGCGGAGAAAAGTGCCAACTGAATTTCATCTGGGCACGCTTCGGCGATTTTCTCAGAATCCGCCATGAAGCCTTGATCCATCATTTGGTCGGCTTCATCGAAGACGAGCATCGTGACGTCAGAGAGATCGAGCAGATCTTGATTGAGAAGTTGAACGATGCGGCCTGGCGTTCCGAGTAAAATTTCAAACGGATTCGAGATGTTTTTTCGCGATTGCTCCAGCGCTGTTCCGCCAAGGGCCGAGCGCACGCGCAGTCGTGTTTCGTGCGTGAACTCTTTAAAGACTTTGGCGATCTGTTCGCCGAGTTCGCGCGTCGGAACCATGATGATCGCAATCGGGCGGCCCGCGTCGGTGACGTGGTCGCCTTCTTGCTCACGAGTCTTCGCTTTGTGCAGAACGGGGAGGCCGTAGGCAAGAGTTTTGCCTGATCCCGTTTCGCTGATGCCCACGACCGATTCGCCTTCGAGCATCAACGGGATGATCTTCGACTGAATTTCAGTCGGCGTCGTGAGGTTCTTCTCTTTAAGAGTTTTCTGGAGAGACGGGAGGAGGTCTTGGAATGTGCTCATGTGGGGGCCAGGCTTACCCCATCTTTGCGAGATCCCGAAGGATTATCGAGGGTTTACCCAAATTTCAGGGCCCGAGGGTAGCTGCTTCTTTTCCGGAACTGTTCCGGAAAAGAAG
>CAJYIL010000204.1 GCA_913774795.1 Pseudobdellovibrionaceae bacterium | reverse complement strand
ACCCTGCAACTGAATCTGTACGGGCCACCCTGCGTTCCAGATCTACAATCGGTTAAGTCGCGAGACCTTCCAGAATTGGACAGTCAGGACGAGAGTCTCCGTGACAGCGTCTTGCCAGCTCTTTGAGCGCGGCTTTCATTGCCTCGAGTTCAGTGATCTTCTGCTCGAGCGATTCGATCTGCACGTCGACAACTGCTTTCACGTCGGCGCTTTTACGGGCCTTATTGCGCCAAAGCCCGACGAGCTTCTTGATCTCTTTCATAGAAAAGCCGAGTCGACGGGCGCGACGAACAAACCCAAGCGTATGGATGTCTGATTCTTGGTAAGTCCGGTAACCGGAGAGCGAACGGGACGCTTTCGGTATGAGACCGATAGATTCGTAATGCCGAATCATTTTCGCGCTCACGCCCGACGCTTCTGCAGCTTCGCCAATGTTCATGTTCGTTCCCCTGACTTGCAGTTCAATTAATTAGGCATGCACATTTTCATGCCGCTGTCCCAGTGCTGGCCTTTCGGGCATTTGTGCGCCTTCAAGATTTCGGTTTCGCTTGCGTGCGAAGTTGCAGTGAACGCAGCAGCCATCAGAAATGCGATCATAAGGGTAAACTTCATCATTTTTTCTCCTAGTTTTGAGTGACAGTTCAGTTTCGCTTCAATTGTCGAGCGCGCCGTCTTTAATCCAATCATAAATTGCCTGAATTTGTTCCGGTTCTAACGGTTTGCCTTTCGATCCATTTTCGGTTGCCGGCATATCTCCCGATTGGACGGCGAAATAAAGCCGACTTGTCTCTGGAGAGCCAGGGACGATGAAGGGCGTGTGCTTCGAGACCTGATTATTTGAAGCCGTCACTGCAGCAAAAGAACTGAGATCAATTTTTGCTTCGGGAGGCTCTCCGTTTTGCGACGAGTGACAGCTCGTGCAACTGACAGCGAACACCGTCTGCGAAAGATTTTGAAAGGTTGCCGTAGTCATAGATTGCGCCGAAGCCTCTAAGCCAGTCGCGAACGCTAGAACGCAAATTAGCATCTTCATTTCTTCAGTGCTCTTCATGTTCGGTCTTTGTCGGCGATCTGGCCGATTCCAGTTTTGCTTGTCCTTCTGTCGTCCATCGAACAATCGTTGCTATTTCATCGTCCGTGAGGCGCGATGACCAGTGAAAAAGTCGATACTGAAGCGGCGGCATTTCGCCTGATTTCACTTCGTGTTCGATCGCCTTCAAGTCCTCGGCTGGTGTCCCGTGCCCACCAAAAGGAAAGCCCTTCGACATCTCGATATGCTCGCGTGATTCGCTGATATCTGAATCGATCAATTGCTTCGCGCCCGGTAAGACATGATACCACGGATACTCTGTCACAAACCCATGGCAGTTTGCGCAGCTTCTTCGAAAAATGGGCTCCACGTTTTCAGAGTACGATTTAGCGATCTCGGCAATGACAACGTTCTGTTGCGGCGAAGAAGCTTGGACAGGCTTATGATGGTCGAGCCCGTTGTGAGCGAGCGCGGCTGCGCCGCCCAGGAAGAGGGAGCCGACCAATAATTTAGAATTGGTATTCAATGCCCGCTCCCAAGCTGTCGTTGGTTAGCATAAGCCCCGCCGCCCATGCCCACCGAGGCGCATACATAAGCGAAACTTCAATTTCAGCTGGATGGTCGCCGTTTTGATTTCCAGGCCTCCACGTGAAGTCGACATCGGAGAAAAGCGACTTGGTCCATTGAAACTTGCGCTCAAGATCAAATCGGAATTGGCCTTCATGGTTCACGAGAATTGCGGTCTCGATCATCATCGGGAGAAAGTATCCGACGCCGACGACACCGTGATACCGCTCTCCGTACGCAGTTGCTCCGACGATGACGTTGGCCCAGCGATCAAGCCACCGCCGATAAAAAAGATCGCCTTCGAAATCCCATTGGTCTCGAAGACTGTAATCGAAGTTTCGGCCCTTGATATTTGCGCCTTCGGCTCGAAGCGAAATTTCGTTCCAGCTCTGAGAAAGTTTGAACTGACCTTCAGCATGATTCGAAGAGAGCTCGGCTTTCGAATAGCGATACCAAGGATCTCCCATGCCGTGGTCATGATTAGCGAAATGAGACATCTCAGTCGAAGGGACGAAGTTCTCGTAGCGCACAACGCGCGCCATGCCGGTTTCCATATGGTAAAGGTTATGGCAGTGAAGCATCCACTGACCGACCTCATCTGAGTAGAACTCTATCGTCCTCGAGCCCATTGGTGGAACATCGACGGTGTGTTTTAACGGCGAGTAGCTTCCGTTCGCGTTTACGACGCGAAAGAAGTGACCGTGGAGATGCATCGGGTGATGCATCATGCTCTCGTTTACGTATTTGATACGAACGGTTTCGCCGGGCTTAATCGTGAGCAAGCGATCTTCGGCGATCGTCTTTCCGTTGATATACCAAACATAACGCCGCATATCGCCGTTCAGGACAAGTTTGAGTTCTTGAACCTTGGCCGACTTCGGGAGATCGGTCGGTGTCAACGATTTCAATTTGTCGACGATGAGTTCTTCAATCGGAGTCGCTATCGCAGACGACATGTCGGAATGATTCATCTCGTGCATGTCCATGCCGCTCATATCCATGTCACCCATGTCGTCGTCATCAGAACTTGGAGTCTCGTGCTCCATATGCATCATTGAATGGCTCATGCCCGGCATCGAGTCTTCCATCGTGGCGTAGAGATCAGGCTTCGGAATATCGATTGCCGCGACTTTGACGCCGCTCCCGATGAACGTCGAAGCGTATCCAGTTCCATCCTGAGCCGTCGCACGCAGTTCGTAGTTTTTGTTTTCTGGCATCGTGAAAACGACATCGTAGGTTTCGGCCATGCCCATCAGGATCTTCTTGGCCATCGTAGGCTCAATGTCTTTTCCGTCAGCCGAGATCACTTTCATCGCAAGTCCACCAAGCGAAACGTGAAAGTAAGTGGACGACGACGCGTTGATAATTCGCAGGCGAATTTTTTCGCCCGCCTTCGCGCTGACGAGTTGCGAGTCGCTTTTGCCGTTAATCAAAAATGCGTCGTATCCGACGTCAGAAAGGTCCATTCCTCCCATTCGAGTCCATTCGTTCTTGAATTGATTGGTCAGCTTTCCTTGGCCGATAGCGTCCGCGTAATTGCGAATGGTCCCCTTCTTGTAAAGGTAATAGTCGCCGTCCTTTTTCAGATTCTTAAGAACCTGATCGGGATTTTCATCCGACCAATCACCTAGGACCACGACAGCCTCTTTATCGACCTTGATCGTTTCTTTCTTGGGATGAATCACGATCGCGCCGAAGACGCCCTTCTGCTCTTGGAGCATCGTGTGTGAGTGATACCAATACGTGCCGTTTTGACGGATGGGAAATTTGAAAACGCGAGAATGTCCCGGGTAAATCGGTGGAGTATTGATAAATGGCACGCCATCTTCCATGGGCGGAAGCAGAATGCCGTGCCAGTGAGTCGAAACATCCTCATCGGAATTCGTAAGATCGTTTTTCACGGTGATCTCGGCTTCGTCACCTTCAGTGAATTCAAGTGTGGGGCCAGGAATCGTTCCGTTGATCGCTAACGCGAAATCGACAGTTTTCTTACCGCTCAAGTTTACCGGCTGATTTTTGATAGACAGTTCGTAGCGCACAACCCTAGCTTGCGCGGTAGTTACGAAAAAAAAGAGGACTGCGGCGAAAAGAGACTTCATGCGGGATCACCTCGGACAAGAGTCTAAAGTCTCCCACGGTGGGAAGGTCAATGATGTGTCTTAGGTTTGCGAAAGACATTGCTTTTATTTAATGTTGCTTACAGCAACGGCGCGACTTCGCGGCGAATGAGCCTGAGAGCCGCACGCAGTTTCGATTTGCCCGGTTCAACCTGCGGCCACCTTGAGACGCCGCTGGGATGAGGAAGCGGAATGACATCGACATCATGCCCATGAAACCGCACGCGAATTTTTCGACCAACGAGAGATTCGAGCGGAGTTGTCTTCTTCACGCCGGCCGCCGCAAGCACTTCACTGATCGCTACTTTGCCTACGGCTAGAATGACCTTCGGTCGAACGGTGAGGATCTCTTCGCGCAGGTGGCGGGAACAATTCGCGATCTCGGCCGCATTCGGCGCTCGATCGCCTTTGCCGCTTGGTGATTTACCGGGAAAACACCTAGCAACTGCGGAGAAGTAAATGAGACTGCGAAGTTCATCTTCGCTCGCACCAGTGGCTTCGAATAGCCACTTGAAGAGGGTTCGTCCCGCCGTGTGCGCGAAAGGTCGCCCGAGCATGCCTTCATGAACGCCCGGCGCCTGGCCGATAATCATGACCTTCGAAGCGATCGCCGGGCCATGAACTGCATGGCCTTCGACAGTTTTACAAAGTCGACAGGCACGAAGTTGCTGATGAAGTTTTTCGAGGCGCCGCTCAGTTTCGCGCGACATCAAAATCCGAGGCGGATGAGGCTTGCGACCATCACAAGCCCAAGCGCTGCGAGAGCAAGCGAAACGATGCGGCCCATGCTCCAAGGAGAACCAACAATTGGTCGTCCTGCCTTGAGCTCACGAATCTCACGTGCGTATTTGAAACTAGCGGCGACGTTAACGAATACACCCAGTGAGACAAGGACGGTGCCGAGCCAGAGCGAAACGCCGGGCCTTTCGAGAAGCGCGGGATGCTCGGCATGAATCAGTTCCTTTAACAGCAAACTAAATCTCGCTACGACGAAACCGAAACCCATCATCGCGAGGCCCGTGCGTACCCAAGCCAACATCGTGCGTTCGGCGGCATAGAGCGTGCGTGGATCGATTTCGTTCATCACCGAGACCTTTTCACTGTTTCAAAACAAACTCGGCGAGCGCTTTTAGCTCGGCATCGCTGAGACTAGAAAACGGCGGCATGGCATTCGTGCCCCATCGTCCAGTCCCACCACTTTTAATGTGAGCCATGACAGTTTCAAGGGCTTTCGGATCTTGACGGTATTTCGTGGCGACATCGCGATAACTAGGCCCTACGACCTTTTCCGTAATCGAGTGACATCCCAAGCACGCGTTCTTGCTGAGAAGCGCTTTGACGTCTGTCACTCCGTTGGAGATCGACTGGGCCGTCGTCGAAGTCGCGGTTGCGGATTTCGGCAAATTTTTAAGTTTTGTCGATCCGTACGTGACGCCGAGATATTGCGCGATGACGGTCATTTCGTCAGGTTCGAGCGGCGCGCCGTAAGCGTGCTGCATCTTTTTAACTTCAGCGGTCCACTGATCGAGAGTCATGCCAGGCGGCTGTTGGTTGATGAGATCGGCCGAGTGGCAGATCAGACATTTGGCCGTCGCAATTTTGTAACCGGGCAGCGACGAAGGTTTCAACTTCGCTGTCTCAGTCGGAAGCTCAATCGGTTTCGCGTGAGCAAAAGGGGCAATCGAAATAACGAGGAGGAACAAAAAGCGAATAGCCACGGCGACTCCTACACGAACTCGAGGCGAAGAGATTCAACGACATTTCTTTGGTATCCTCCCGGATTCCAACTCGCCGCGAGCGGCTGCGATTCGCCGTTCTGAGCCGTGGCTCTAACGAGAAGTTCAGTCGCGCCCTTTTTCCTCGGATGAAATTTGAAAGTCCACGCGCGAAATGAGTACTTTCCCGGATCATCGCCGAGTTGCGCCAGCTGCCATGTTTTACCCGAATCGTTTGAGAGTTCGACTTTCGCGATTCCTGATCCGCTATCGAACGCGATTCCTCGAATTTCAAGCTCAGATTTCATTTTGATCTTCGAATCGTTTTCTAAATTCGTGAAGAAAGAACGAACTTTTAGTTTGCCGATGGGATGTGTTTCAGACGCCGGCGTTCCTGGCGGGAGACACTCGCAGTCGGTATCAGGGAGTCGATAGGCCGTCGACATGAAGAAACCATCGAAGTCGTGATCGAGAACTTCGATCTCGCTTAGATGCTTAACCCAGTAAGTGCCGAAGTAACCCGGTACGATTAACTTAAGTGGATATCCGTTCAGAAGGGGGATATCGGCGTCGTTCATTGCCCATGCGAGAATGGGTTCGCCACTCATCGCGAGGTCAATGTTGAGCGCTTTCACAAAATCGGGCGTTGTAGGCAAAACGGGCTTATCAAGCCCATTAAACGTGACGAATTTAGCCCCGGTCTTCACACCGACTGACTTGAGAACAGCGCTTAGAGAAATGCCGGTCCATTTCGCGTTGCCCATTGAACC
>CAJYIL010000203.1 GCA_913774795.1 Pseudobdellovibrionaceae bacterium | reverse complement strand
GGTCAGCAAACTTGAGGCCTGTATTTAGATTTATATACAGGCCTAAAAGCCGAGCGCCTCAGATCAGAACGCGAAGCGGCCCGCGACGTTGAAGCGGAGATCGCTGAACTTGTCGAGATCGTCAGATGACGCTTTCTCGCGCCAAGAGAGGGATGGCAAGAAGCTAACGCCCTCACCGAATGGCATGTTCGCGTAAAGCTTAACGCCGATCAATGAGCGCGATTGAGCGAAGTCAGACGTGAGTCCATTTCCGCTGCCTGTCACTTTGGTCCACCAATCGTATGTCAGCCCTGCGCCGAGGTCGATATCAGCGGCTTTCGTTTCGTAGAAGAGTGTCGCGTTACCGCGAGAACCGCCGCTGATCGTCGCTGATCCGCCATTCGTCGTTTCGACCGAGGCATCCGAGTTAATCAGCTGGTACGAAACACGACCCCCGAATGATCCAACCGAACCCGTCGAAAAGACGTAGCCCAAGTAAGGTGCTAAACGGAATCCGCCTGCTGCGATGTCTTCGCCAGCGTCTCCGAAAGAACGATTAACTCCGTTGTTGGCAAACTTCGCTTTCTCGAGTCCGAAGGAACCAAGAAGTCCGTACTGCAGATTGCCCATTGCCATCGGAAGTTGGCCGTCGAGAAAGAGCTGGAGTGGCTCGATACCCTTGTTGTCAGGTCCACCGTTGTTGACTGTGTAAGTCGAGTACGAAAGATCGGCGCCGACCGCGATCAAAGGATTGATCCCATACATCGCCTTTGCACCCAGTCGCTCGAGGCCGCTCAAGTTCGACTCTGTCGAGCCCGGCGCTTGTGCGCGAGTCGTCATCGTGCGGTAGCCGACATGCGGGGTGACTTCGAACGCACCCGCTGCAGGCATATGGAAATACTCCGTGGTCGATTGAGCGAACGCCGACGCCGACATGAATGTCGTCGCCGCCAAAATCAGAAGATGCTTCATTCAGGAACTCCTTTTGGGTGTGCGCGGATGGTGTGCGCGTACACAAGAGCCTGCACGAGCCGGTCACGGCCCTCAAGCGATGATGTCGCCGTGTGTATCAAGATTCATCCACAGGTTGACGCAAAGCCCAGCCGCAAAGCAGACTCAGGCGCAAATGTCTGACGCACCTCAAAGCCCCGCTGCTCCAAAGCCGAATATCCGGTTGATTCGTAAAATGCGCGTCGATCGCATCGCGGATTACACGCCGAATATTCGCGAACTTTTTCTGACGATGACCGAGCCCGATTCGTTCGACTTTCGCGCGGGGCAATTCGTCATGCTTCATGTGCCGCCGAAAGATCCAGCGGCTAAGCCCGCACTTCGGGCTTATTCGATCGCATCCAGTGAGCATGTGAAGAACCACTATCGCTTGGTCTTCAAATACGTCGACACAGGCCTTGCGAGCGAATACGTGTGGGCTCTCAAAGGCGGAGAGACGATTGAGTTCACAGGTCCGTTCGGTCGACTCTTTTTTAAAGAGCCGCCGACCGAACAACAAATCTTTCTCAACACGGGCTCCGGTATATCTCAGCACTTCTCATTCATCGAAAGCCACCTCGAAAAATATCCTGATCTCACCTACCGTCTCCTCTTCGGCGTGAGAACCGAGCAAGACATCTATTACGTCGAAGAGCTAGAGCGCCTCAAAAGTCGCCTCAAGAATTTTGAGTACGAATTCGTTCTCTCGCGTCCGAGCGAGACCTGGAAAGGCAAACGCGGTTACGTGCAGAACCACATCGACGCTTTCGATTACATGAAAGTTCCATCGACATTTTACATGTGCGGAAATGGGGCGATGATCAAAGACGTGAAGACGAAATTAGCGGGCGATGGTTTTGATCCGAAAATGATTTTTGCCGAAGCCTTCGACTGAGCGTCTCTCTTTGAGACCGACTCTTGAGCTCGCTCGCTCAAAGTTCGAAACTAAAAGGAACTTGAAGGAGTTCCTCCATGTATCGCTTCATCGTCGTCGCCACCTTTGCCGCCCTCGCCTCGACAGCTCACGCTGAGAACAATCTCGACCCGGCCAGCGAGAAAGCGTTGCACGAAACCCAAGCGCTTCTCGGTGATCAAAAAGCCATGGAAGCTTTCGCCAAGTCCAGCCCCGATGCCGCAAAAGCCATGAATCAGGTGAACACGATCACCGGAGGAAACGCGGCGGATTCGGCGGCCGTCTATAAGCTCGCCTCTGATATCTTCACCAACATGACCAAAGAATCCGGCGGCGATGCGGGCGGAATGGAAAAGATCTTGAGCGAAGCTATGAAGAACCCTCAGTCGTTCGCCGAGAAGCTCACACCCGAACAGCGCCAACAGCTCCAGAGCTTGACGAAGTCGATCGAATCGCGAGCGCCGTCGACCGCTCCCCACTAAACGAATTTCAAAATCGATGACGAAAAGCGCTCGGGCTAAAGTGTCTAACTCTTTGGCAGGCGGATTGTAGTGCAGTGACTCCGACAATCGAAAACGGAGCTCACTCGTGCGACTTTTACTTATAGCCCTCATTCTTTTCGTTTTGACTGTGCAGTCCACCTCGCAAGCGGCGACGCAAAACGCGAACCGGTTGAAAATCGGTGAAGTGAAGCGTGCGCTGTCAGAAGCTTCGCTTCACTCGGCCGCGGCACTCTTCGTATTGACGAAGGCATCACCCGAGCAGCGCGCTTTAGTTATCGAGAAGCTCGCTGATGACAAGAGTCCGAAGGCGCTCGAAGCGCTGGCCGAGATCGCGGCGATTAGCGATCGCGCCGAAACCGCCCAAAAAGCATTCGACGCTCTTCTCGCGAATCGCCCTGCGAGCGCGCGCGCCCTCCAATTGGTCTCGCAGACGACTTATGATTCCGCACGCCGTGAAGCGGCTACCGAAGCCGGCAAACATCTCCCGGTTCAGGCATCGGTCGCGGTCCGCGCGAAGAATCAGAAGCTGAATTTCGACTCGAGCCAACTGAAAGCCATCGAAACGTTTCTCCGGTCACCCGATATCGCCCAAAAACTGACGATCAACGAAGACCTCTCAAACGGGGCGCGCTACCAAATTCAAACCTGGTTTCTGAAGAAGATCTTGTCGATGCAACGAGCTTCGAACGAAGAGCGCCAGAAGCGTTTCGACTTCTTGGTGAACGAGATTTCCCTTTTCCTCGAGAAAACACCGGTCACTTTCAAAATTAACGAAGCCAAAGACCTTGAAGCTTTCAAGGAGACTCTTGTTTCGCGTTTCGCTTACCTCGCCGACGAAGTGAAATACTCAAACGGCTTGAGCCATGAAACTCCGATTCGCCTCGAGATCTCAAATTCAATGATGTCGAAAGTGGCGGAGTACTCGCAGTCGTTCCGGCAGTTCGATTCGAAAATCGAGGCACTCAACGGGACTTACTTTTTCGACGCTCTCTCAAACGCAAGCCATCAGGGTCTTTTCTTCCGGATGCAAATGAAAGCGGAGCCTGACTTTAAAAAGACCGCCAACATGCGCCGTATCTCTGACTCTTTCGAGACCCAGTACAAGAGCCTGAAGACCGTCGCACCGACTCTTCTAGCGTCGAACGTCATTCAATTCGCGAATCCCGCTGAACAACGCTTCTTCGAACTTTTGATCAACCACTACTTCTCGACGTACACGTTCGAAGAAACCGCAAACGTCATGAAGGCGGTCATCGAGAGACCTGATCGTCAAAAAGGAACTGACTTGTTCCACTTAATGGTCATGTATGCAGGTCCGCAGATGCAGAAACTCCTGCAGGTCGTTTCGCGTCGACCGGGAATTTCGCCTGAACTTCAAGAGACATTCAAACGCCTCGAAGAATCGGGCTTAGCGTCGCCGTGGGAGCGCGTGTCGCCGAAGTTCGCCGAGGCACCCCAAGGTTACCAGTGGGTCAAGCTCGGCAGAGAGGCTCGCGTGGGCTCGATGGCAGAGACCTACAAAGGTTTGATTCGCGCACATAACGGCGAGGAAATCACGATCGCTGCGCGAACGCTGAAGAGCGATATTCGCGAGAGGGTCGAGAGAGAAATTCCGCGTCTTGAAGCCCTCGCGCGTGAAATCGACCGAGATCCACTTTTGCGAAGCTACGACTTCCCGCTGGTCTCGCCCGTGATGGACGACGTCATGGCCATGGCCCGCCACGAATTGAACGTTGCTGCTACGATCGAGGCCCAAACGACGGGCGAGCGTGTCTACACGGCGACCCGTGTTCTGACAAACGGTGTGAAAGTTCACTTCAAGACCGCGCAAACTTTGAAAGCCTCTCACGGCGACGTGATCTACTCGACGTGGCTGAAAGGCGAGAAATTCGAAGACTTCGTAAAGCACGATGCGAATCTCGCGGTTCAGGTCGCCGAGTTGACCGCGAACCACTGGATCGAGAACGCTCTCTTTAAAGAACGCTTCTTCCACGCCGATTTGCACCAAGGCAACCTGAAAATCCAGCAACTTTCGTCTGGCGAAATCAACGTCGGCCTTCTCGATTTCGGAATGGTCGGTCGCTTGAGCGCTCAAGAACGCTCGACGATCATCAAGCTTTCGCTGGCGACTTTCAGGAACCGCAACCCGTCGTTGATCGCCAAATACCTTTACGAACTCGCGGAGCCAGGGCAAAGCTCGATCTCTCAAGCTGATCTCGCAAAAGAGGCAAAGCTTTACCTCGAAGCGAACCGCGGACCGCTGCTCACGATGGACATTTGGATTGGCTGGAGCCTTTCGAAGGGGCTCAAGCTCCCGAAGAACATCACGGCCTTCTCACGCGGCATCGGCGCAATGGATCAGTTAACGGCAGCCAGTGGCTCAAAGAAATTCATCGCGGAGCTGGTGAAGGAAGTCGCTTTGACGCACAAGATGGAGCTCGCGCCGGACTTGGTCCGTTACTTACGCGACAACCTCATCACAACCATGAGCGAAGCGGCCAAAAAGCTTAAACCCTCTCCCGAGGCGGCGACGGCTCCGCTGCGCTTGGCGCCAATGACGTGCTCGGCCCTCTTTGGCAATTGACCTCTTTCGATTTTCGCACGACCCTTCTGGTCCGTGCGAAAATCAATTTTAAGCCTTTTCTTTCTCGTTGCCGTTTTCGTCGGTGCGGTCGCTCGCGCCGAGTCGCCGGCCGACGCGCCTGAGGTCTTTGAAGAGCCCTTTACCGCCGAACATCCATCGGGAACGTGGCCGCCTGTCGGCCCCGCCGCCAACCCTCACGTGAATCCTGGCGAAGTCGCCTTCAACTTCGGTGTGGTGTACACGGCGGCGTGGGCATTTTACTTGGTTCAACAAAACAAGACCATTCTTGATCACGGGAGTTTCGAGAACTGGGCGACTCATTGGTACCAGCCCCACTTCGACAACGATTCGTTTGAATACAACCTTTTCAAACACACGGCTGTCGGTTCGATGTACTACCAGTTCTATCGCTCGCGCGGCTACGACGTGAAGCGCGCTTTTGCCTGGTCTTTTCTGTCTTCGCTCGCCTTCGAATTTACGATCGAGACCGTCACTGAGCAGCCGTCGTTCCAAGACATTTACCAAACGCCCGTCTACGGAACAATTCTCGGGATCGGCCTCGAAAAACTCTCTCAAGCCTGTCACCGAACGGAGACCGCCATCGGTCACGTCTGCGGCTACTTGCTCGATCCTTTTACTCTTATACCCCGCACTCCGAAGTTCGCTCTGACACCTTCCATCTCGCGCGACCGGTGGGTTGCCGATTTGCGCTGGGAGTTTTGAGCGATGACATTAGGTTTTCATCTGATCTCGATTCTCATGGCCGCCGCCGTAACGCTGGCAGTGTCGACGCCTGCGGCAGCTCAAGCGCCAGTTCCGCGCGATCTCCAGATCGCCGAGTCTCCTTTCATGCCAAACTCGAAGCCCGAGGCCTTTCGACCGGGCCACTGGTCCGAAGGTCTTCATCTTTTGACCGGATTCGGTATCAACGCGGCCGTCTTTAACTCAGAGACGGCTCACATCAATGCCGGTCTCGGCTCCAATTTCAAAGCTGATATCGGTTGGTACATAAACGACCGACTGGCGATCGAAGTCGGATCAGCGGTCAAGTTCAACCGCTACGAAAAAGACCTTCTCTGGGACACGCTCTTCACGCTCGGCGTGCGTTACCGGTTTCGCTCGCTCGTTTTCAACACCGATGGGGCCTTCGCCCGTTTATTCGCCGGAGAATCACCGACCGTTCTCTATCCGGGCGATTCGAACAACCCCATTCGCGCGGTCGGTGCCTCGCGCGCGCAGTTCAATGGTCCGCTGGCCGGTTTAGGCTTCGGTTACTTCTTTAAAACTCAAGCCGGCTTAAATTGGTTTATCGAAACTGATGCGGCTTATCAGTGGCTTCGCTTCAGCGATACGATCGTTGATCAGAACGATGTTCCGATCGTTTTGCAGAGCGGTGAGGTGGGCGGGAGCCCTAAGATCTTTACGCTCGCGTTCAATATTGGCTTGGTTCTTTTCTGATGGATGCGGCGATCTTCCACTTCGTCAACACCACGCTCTCGAATGCGGCCTTCGATCAATTTTTTCCCTGGTTCACGAATATCCATAAAGAGCCGGCTTTTGTTTACTTAATCCTGCCGATCCTCCTAGTTTTTGTCTTCTACAGGTTCCGCTGGAAAGGCTTGGGAGCGATCGCCCTCGGGGCTCTTCTCACTTGGGGGCTCGATGTCTTCATCGCCCAAGTGATCAAACCACTTTTCTTGAGGCCCCGCCCCTTCGATGCGATCGAGACCATCTTAAGAACGGGCAAGCCCGGCAGCTCGTCGTTTCCATCAGGACATGCGGCCGATTCGGCGTTTTTAGCGGCTTACCTCTCGACTCTTCATCCGAAGGCGGTTTGGGCCTGCGGCCTGGTTGCGTTTCTGATCGCATTCTCTCGAATCTACAACGGTGTTCATTACCCGGGAGATGTCGGAGCAGGCGCGCTCCTCGGAATTACACTCGGCGTGTTGGCCGCTCGGCTCACGCTTCGTCTCTTGAAAGGAAAAACGACATGAGAGTCATCGCTGTTTTGTTGGTCACGCTTCTTGTCTCCC
>CAJYIL010000202.1 GCA_913774795.1 Pseudobdellovibrionaceae bacterium | reverse complement strand
CAGTTGTTCGGAGCGGTTGCTCTCCAGCGTTTAATGGCGGCGATCGTTCTCGATCTCGTGCGTGAACGAGTCGCAGCCGCTTTGCCGGGAGCCGTGAAAGCATCCGATTCCACCGACCGCTCGCAATCGAGATCGAGAGCTTGCCTTCGCCGATGTAAATGTCGTCGCCCTCTCGGCGGAGGTCGCTCGCGATGAGTTGCGCGTGTGCGCCCGCCGCGGCCGCTTGCGAGCGGTCGGTGGAATCGGATGCTTTCACGGCTCCCGGCAAAGCGGCTGCGACTCGTTCACGCACGAGATCGAGAACGATCGCCGCCATTAAACGCTGGAGAGCAACCGCTCCGAACAACTGAGTTTCGAAACGCTCAATAATGAAGTGAACCATGCGGGAGCCGGCAATCGTCTCACCCGCGAGCAGATCTTCTCCGTCGATCATGTGATCGTTCGAGATGTCGCAGGCGCCGATCCAGGAAACGATCGATGTTCCTTGGACCTTATGATCAAGATACGCAAACAGCGAGCGGAGTTGCGAGCCATCGTAAGCGAACTCACGATCGATAAAGAGAGACTTCACCACTCACCGCCTGCATTTAAAGGAGCTGAGGTCGCGCGCGCAAAGCGCTTGCACGATTCGCATTCGCCGCAAGGTTCAGCGCCGGCGAGATAGCAAGGCCACATCAGGCTAAAGGGAGCCCCGAGCGCACGGCCGCGCGCGACGATTTGCGTTTTGTTGAGGCCCGTCGTGTAGCAAACCGCTTTCACGCCGTTCGAAGTCGAGAATTCGAATGCATCAGAAAGCGCATCAAGGAAACCTTGCGTGTTGTCGGGAAACGTCGCGCCTTCTTCGATGTTGAATCCCGGCACGACGACGTCGGCGCCGAGCCCTTCAGCGAAAGCGGCTCCGATATTCAAGAAGATACCGTTTCGGTTCGGTACCCAAACAGACTTCGCAGTTTCGTTGGAAACTTTAAGATCGTCGATCGAGACTTTGTCGCCGACCGGGACATCGGTTGAGCGATTGACGAGTGAGGTCTTCGTGAATTCCGAGAACCACGTGAGATCGAGTGATTTCCAGGGCACATTGGTGAGAAGCGCGATCTCGCGAGCGCGCTCGAGTTCACGCACGGCCGCGCGCTGACCATAGTTAAACGTCAGCGCGAGAACGACTTCAGTTTTTTGAAGAGCTTCGTAGAGATTGACTGTCGAGTCGAGACCGCTCGACAGCAGAACAACAGACTTCATTACTTCTTGGACGACTTTGCTTTCGAAGATTTCTTTGCGGTCTTGCCGGCCTTCGGGAAATCAGCCGCGCGGTTTGATTCGCTGGCTTCAGCGAGCGATGTCGTGACGATATCTGGCTCTGATTCGACGTGAACGCCCGCCGCTTTTTCTTCGGCCGAGTCTTCTGCGGACTCAGCGAGCTCACCGTCGCCTTCAGTTGCGCCAACGGCTTCAACGCCAGCTGTTTTTACGCCACTGGAGTCAGCGACGACCGATGTTTCAACCGCAACGTCAGGACGCGCGCGTTTTTGGACTTTCGTTGCCGCGACATCCGCGACGTTCTTCAACCACTCTGGGGAGTAAGGTTGGGCCGCGACTTGCGCGCGGACGTCTTCGGCGATTTCGGAGGCGCGCTCAAGAACGCGCCGGCCCACGGTTTGAATCAAATCTTGTGGGTGTTTTACGTTGTAGCCTTTGTGCTCGAGGCCCAAGAGAACGTCGTCGACGGTCTTCTTCGCGGCTTCGGCTTTCGCTTGAACGCGGGTGCCGGTTGGCGAGTTTGCGAATTCGGCTGCTTTGCCGATCGCTTTTTCGAGAGTCTTCTCGAGGGTGCGTTCAAGGGTCTTTTCGATCTTCTCGAAACGTTTACCGATCTCTTGTTCGATGGCTTCGCGATTCATCATAGACTTGGGCCTCCTCAAAAAAGGTGGCCGATACCTATCACGACGGCCGGAGATCGGACACGAGAAATTGCAGTGATTTCTGGCCGTTGAAGTAGTTCCACTGCGGTTCGACTAAGCAGTCGACCCTGGAACCCGGACGAGCCACGGCTTCGAGGCCCGGGTGTCCCTTCGGCGGACCGAACCAAAGCGCCGTTCTCGTGATAGCGCCTTCGCCCAGAGTGAGACGGTAGTGCCCGCCGCGAAGCTCTTTGACGGCCTGAAGACGCACGTGCCGAAGGCAGAAGATCGGGGCCGAAAACTGCGCGCCAAACGGCGATAAGCCTTCGTACCAGTTCATGAATTGCGGGCTGAGCTCAGCCAAGGTGGCCTCGGCATCATAGAGCCACACTCGAGGCTCGCTCACGACCGAGCGGCCCGCAAAGTACTCTTCCAGCTTTCGCCGGAAGACCTCGGCATTCGAGGATTTCAGCTCAAAACCCGCGGCGACCG
>CAJYIL010000201.1 GCA_913774795.1 Pseudobdellovibrionaceae bacterium | reverse complement strand
CGATCATGGTCAGCGGATGTCTCATCGAACTGAGCGCAATCCCATCCGGCGCATTGATCGCGTGCGGGCCTACGATGTAAACCCAAGGCTTGTAGCCCGCCTCTTTCAAAGACTCGCGAAGGCAGCTTTGAGTTTGGTGATAGCGTGTGCCGCGCTCTTTATCGGTGCCGCATTTCGCGTAGAGCTGACGAATGCGATCTTTTGCGGGATCGCCCGGCAGAGATTTAAAGCCCACGGTATCTCTCAGGTATTGAAACCCGTGCGTGATCGAAACCGGGGCACAGAGTTGAGATCCTCGAGTGCCGATCAAATCGGTCAGCGAGCTCGCGTCGCCGTAAAGATTAAGATTCGGCTGAAAGTTAATCGCGTCGTCGTACGCGAAAGCCGCGGAGTTTTGGAATGTCAGGGCGAGGACGAGGACGATGAACTTCATGTGGGGGTTGGTCTTAGCAATCGCACACGACCGTGGCAACGCGCGTGACACAAAGGGGCACCGGCGTTGTAGCTCGTTCAAGTCAATTGTAAGGATCAGCGGCCATTTAGGTCTCAGCTGGCCTATAAGAGACCTGCTTGGCTTTTTGAATTTTGCGGAATAGCGTTTGGCGCATGAAAGCATCGATCCTCGCGCTCGTTTTGGCATTTGCTCCAGTCGTCATGGCAACTCCTTCGCTTGCGGTTTCTAACGTAAAGGCGTCTGGGGTTCGGGCTTTAGATTGGCTCGGCGAGGTGCAGCCCCCGACCCAAGTGAACGATCGCATCTGGCGATCGGGGCGACCGACCGAAGCTCAACTTCGCGGTCTTTGGGCTCAAGGCGTTCGCGAGATCATCGATCTCGAGCAGGACGCCGATGTCATTCGCGCGGAGAGTGCGCTCGCGCGCGAGATCGGCTTTGAGTTTCACTCCTACCCGACTGATTCGTTTTGGTCCCCAGACGATGCGAAGATGAACGAGATCTTGGAGATTTTGCGTACGAGTTCGTCGCCGGTCCTTGTTCACTGCTATCACGGCGAAGACCGCACAGGTCTTGTCATCGGGCTCGAGCGCGTTCTGATTGAGAAATGGCCCGCATCGAGGGCCTTCGCAGAAATGCTCGACCGATGACAAGACCTGTGCGGTCTTCGCCGTGATAGCAGTGAACAAGGACCGGCGACGAACTCGTACGCAAAATCTCCAAGATCTCGTTCATCTTCGCATCGTCTGGGGAC
>CAJYIL010000200.1 GCA_913774795.1 Pseudobdellovibrionaceae bacterium | reverse complement strand
GTGCGAACACGCTTGGTACGGCGCTCTTCTTTTTTCGCTTGGTGAACCATGTACACGTCGATGAACTCGCGCGACTTCGCACGCAGCAAAGGAATCGAATCGGCCTCGACGGCTTCTTTCAAATCCTTCAACGTATTGCCCAGTGCTTGATCTGACGCTTGTTCCTGGTGAACATCGTCGCTCATTTGCTCAACGAAATTCCAGACGATGCCTTTGAAATCTTCGAACGTCTTACGTAAGAAAGCGTACTCCGCCGTTTTGTACGACATGAAGTACTGGCGGAAGCGGAAGAGAACATCTTCAAGCTCGTCCTTATCGGCATCGACAAGCTGCTTTGCGAATACATCCAGTTCTTCGCGCACGCGGCGAACCGGGTTGTGCTCAACATCAATCAAGTGTTTCGAGTAGGTGTCGATCACGTACAAAAGGGTCGCGCGCTCTTCACTCATCTTGACGGTGGTGCGCGACTTTTTAGAGTCGGCGGCGTCTTTTGATTTCCAGTCGTAATCGAGTTGATCGACGAGTTTTTGGATCCACTGTTTCAAGCGCGTTCCTCCGGCCAGATTCGCAGTCAGATAGACAAGGTTTCATCGGAATTTCTGGTAGCTGAGTGAAGTGCGATTGGACGAACGTCGAGGCCGATTTTTCACCTCGGTCTCAGACTGAAACGGAATTTGGTCACAAGCGAGTCGTGCGCGGAAAGGTTTGGTCGAGACTGTTTGGATTTTCCCAAAAAATTTAAAATTTGTTTTCTGTTCTTCGCGCGAAATGCCCGAATGGCATTTCGGAACCCTCGTTCTCAAGGATGGACATTAGATCGCGTTCAGTAGCTACGGGGACCGTGCGGAGGTTTGGCTTTCGTTGTGCGGAGGATTTCGCCGGCGCCGCTGGATCTCGAGTCGACTCGAGTGGAGGAAGGAGTTACCTCCGCTGCGGAGATGGCGCGTGCGTCCGTGTCGCTACGGATTTTGTAGGCCAGGGCTTCGCATGGAAATTTGCTCGACCGTTTTCGTTTTTGCGGATCTGATGAAGTGGTGGTGCGAAGTTCGTGAGTTCATACAGCCTCGAGTGCGCGGCGGTGCGATTCTATGTCCGTCCATGAGAAGCGGGTTCCGATCCGCCATCCAGGCGGATCGGACAAAGATTCTTCGGAGGAAATTCCATTTCTTTGTTGACGGGTTTTTCGAGCTGCGAGGATTTCGCAGAAGCGCATTTAGATTTTCGAACGCGATGCTTGGGGATTGCCTTCTCTCGACCTCACCTGCGGCTTCTTGCGCTCGAAGAAAGCACTCGTGATCCGACTTTCAAAAAGCGATTAGATTTCCGAATTTCCAGAAAATCTATGATTTAGAACCAATGATACAACCTCCGCTAGCCGGAGGTGAAGATGCAGCTTACAAACGACGAACTTGTTTTAGACGCCGAAAAAGAAATTAAACTCGAGCGAGAGTCGACACTCAAAATCATCAAGTTGTTTCAAGAGATCTCCGCTCGCAGGATCTATCTTGAGCGCGGCTTTCCTAGCTTCTACGAGATGGTCACGAAACACTTTGGCTATTGTGCAGGTTCAGCGATGAGACGAATCAATGCAATGAAGCTCGTTCAAGAGATGCCGCAGTTTGAAGAGAAGATCGAGACCGGAGAATTAAGCTTGAGCGTCGCGGCCGACGTCCAATCGTTTCTTTACCAAGAAGCGAAGATTGAAAGACCCTACAGCTTAAATGCGAAAATCGAGCTCGTTGAAACTTGCGTCGGCAAATCCCGACGTGAGGTTGAAGAGGAATTCGCGCGTAGAAATCCCGATCGGGAAAAACGCGAGACTCAACACGCGATCTCGCACGATCGCTTGCGAGTCAGCTTCTCGATCTCGAAAGAACTTAACGAAAAGCTTAATCACCTCAAAGATCTGCTCGGGCACGTTGATCCATCGATGACGACAGAATCGCTTCTTGAGCGACTCGCGGAGCTCGGTCTTGCGAAGTATGATCCTAAACGTAAAGCCGAGCGGGCTTCGGCTCGAAAACAGAAGGCTTTCAAGGCGGTTCCGCGCACGGAGGTGTGGCGCGACACGAAAAAGTGTGATGCGACTGACCAGGAACGCGAGGAGCGTGCAACCTCCGCAGCGGAGGCGCGGCCGAACCGCGAGAACTTTGGGCCGCGCAATCGGTATATTCCCGCCAAAGAATCACACACAGTCCCTGACGACGGAAAAGGCTGCACCTTTACATCACCGACAGGTCGCCGCTGTGGCTCAACAAAGTTCCTGCAGCTCGACCACATCGAGCCGTATGCACAAGGTGGAGCAAACACCGCCGATAATCTGCATTGGATGTGCGGCGCGCACAATCGCGCTCGTAACGACGCAACCACCCGCGTGCAGTGACAGACAAAGCTGCTTCCATTAGGGTCGAACCATGACAAGAAAACTCAGACCCGGCGGCTTTTACCGCCATTACAAGAACAAACCTTACAAAGCGATCGGCATCGTACGTCATAGCGAGACTCAGGAGGAGATGGCTTTGTACGAAGCTCTTTATCCGAATGAATCGGGACAGATCTGGGTCCGACCGCTTGCGATGTTTCTCGAAGACGTCGAGCTAGGGAAGCCGCGCTTTGCCGACGATGACGGCCCGACGCCTGAAGAGTTGGAGCGACTGAAGCGTGGATGAGATCCTCGCACGCCTAAAAGATTTTGATCCGATGCTTGCAGGAACTTTTCCTCTGGGCATCGAGATCGAGGGCAGCGACTTCGACATCATCTGCCACGCGCGCAACTTACAAGACTTTCAAAAAATCATGCGTGAACTGTTCGGTCATCACGAGGGGTTCACTCAGCGCTCGGGCAAGACGCGCGAGCCAAGCGTTATCACGAGTTTCAAACTCGGCGCGAACGAAGTCGAGATTTTCTCGCAAGACATCCCGACACGAGAGCAAAATGCCGTTAGGCATATGCAAATCGAAGCGCGACTGTTGAAGTTCGCCAAGCCTGAAGCTCGCGAAGCCATCCGCGCGCTGAAAAGAGCCGGGCTCAAAACCGAACCTGCGTTCGCCCAACTTTTTCAGATTGAAGGTGAGCCTTACCGGGGCTCTCTTGCGGATAAACGAAGCGTCCGACGAAGACGTCAAAGCAATCGCCGAGCGGTTTACGCCGTCATCAAAGCCCTGACCGTCTCGATACATTCGGTCGGATCAATCGGCTTTTGAATGTAGAACGGAAGAGGCCGCGGCAATTCCAAAGCGAGCTTGCTGAGACGGGCCGGAGTCAGCACGCTCATCAGCACAAAGCGATCGATCTTCGAAATTTCCCAGAGATCGAGGCCGGTCAAATCTCCGCCCAAGAAAATATCCGAAATCACCAGATCGAGGTCGCCCGCACGCATTCGTCTTGCCGCGGCTTCTCCCGAAGTCACCCATTCGAACTCCGCGCCCGGAAGAGCGGTTTCGATCACGTACCGCCAAAGCGGCTCCATCGTGACGTCGTCTTCGACTATGAGAACTCGAGCCATAAATTCTCTCCTGCACCCACCCTATGCCTGGCAACCCGCAAGCTTTCGATAGCGGTAAGGAGAAATCTTCTTCTCGTGGGCCACCCAGTCCCAGTACGATCAGTCGATGCGTCATCCGCTCAACCGTTACCTGAACATCGCACTTCCGGTTGGACTTCTAACCTTAATCGGCGTCGCGCTGTTCTCAAGCTGGTCGATTTACCAACTTCGCGAAGGTATTCGTTACGAGCGCCAATCGAACTTCATCAAAGAAAATGTGCACACGGTCTACGAGCTCATTCAAGGCGCGGAGAGCTCACAGCGCGGCTATTTGCTCACCGGCAAAACTGAGTATCTCGCGACCTACATGACCTCGTTTCCCGAGATTCCAAAAGCGGTTGAGCAACTCAAGCGCTCGGTCGTTTTCTTGCCGGATCACCAAGCTCCGATCAAAGAGCTCGATGATCTTCTCGAGAAGAAACTCGATGAGCTCAAGCTCACGGTCGTTCTTCAGCAAAACGAACGCGAAGACGACGCGCTTGCGATGTTCCAAACCGACAAAGGCGAAGCGCTCATGAACCGCATCCATGCGGTCTTAGATGGCATCGACCGCGATGCGCGTCGTGAAGCGCTCGTTCACCAAACGTTTGTTCGTCGATACGCGAGCGT
>CAJYIL010000199.1 GCA_913774795.1 Pseudobdellovibrionaceae bacterium | reverse complement strand
AAGTTGTTGTACTGCTGATAGTTACACGCCAGGCTCACGCGCGGAACCCAAAAATTGTTAGCTGCACTCGCGTTTTTCTCAGCGCCTTCGACCCGCTCGCGTGCCGACTCGAGGTCGCCACGCTGGCTCATATCGAACTTCAGATTTTGGACAAGCTCAGGACCGAGCACCGGCAGCTGACCTTGTAAGTTTCGGGTTGTGATGTCTTGACCGAGCTGCTCACCGAGGCGAAGCATCGACACCGCCATGTTGTCGGTTTGGTTCAAGACCTCGGATTGCGCCTCGGACTCTTGAACTTCGACACGGAGAACGTCGAACTTCGTGCCTGTCCCGGCTTTCTTAAAAAGACGTGTGTCATTCAAATGATCGGAGAGAGTTTTTAAATTTGCTTCGGCGACTTCTTTCAGTGTTTGCGCGGCCAAAGCGCGATAGAAGAGAAGGACGACATCGCGCTCGCCCTGAAATTTCACCCAATCGCGGTCTTTCTCGGCGGCGCGCTCGAGAGACTTTGCACTTTCAAAACGTTGGATGTTGGCGAAGCCGTCGAAAAGTGTCCAGTCGGCGCCGAGACCGTAAGTCGTCGTCGGAATGATTTGCGGAATCGAAGCCGGAACACCATTGAAGTTGATGTCGACGAGCACAAGTTTCGCGTCGAGAAGACGAGAGGCGTTGGCCTGAATTTTAGGGAGAAAGCCTGACATGGACTCGACCCGCTTCCATGACGCCTCCTCGGCCTGGCTGGCGGCGCGTTCGACCTTGGGAGACGTATCGAACTGGACTAAAGCGTCGCCCAGGGTGAAGGGGGAACCGCCCGGAGTCGCGCCGAGAGGCGCGGGGGCCGTGACCGCCGCAGCGGCTGACGCCTGGCCTTGGGAGTTCGCTGGGATACCGCTTTGGGCGCCGGCCTGGACGGCCGCGACGAGCAGACTCAAAAGAGCGAATGAATTTCGAAGAAGGTTGGACATGAAGTTGACCTCGCACTATAGTTATATCGGCAAATCGTTTGTGTTACAAACGATTGTATTGTTCAACGACTTCGTTTTTTGTCGACTGGACGTTCGATTGTCTTAAATCGAAACGGTCTACACAACCGCGAGGGTTCCGAACATATTGGTTTTAAACCCAGGATCACCGAGCGCGGGAGGCAAGATTGAAAAAAGATAAATTGACTCACCCCTACGACTCTTACTCCTTCCCGCTTCATCCGGCGCTGGTTCCAAATTTTGGCTACTGCTTCACGAAGACCGCGATCAAAATGCGCAAGGTTTTCTCGGATGAACTCGCGACCCTCGGCGTTCAACTTCCGCAGCAAGGTCTTATGGTGATTCTCTCGAAGGCCGGTCCGATGAATCAGATCTCACTCGGCGAAGAGATGGGTATCGATAAAGCAACGATGGTGAAGCTGATCGATCAGCTCGAAAAAGCCAGCTACGTCCGGCGAACCGCCGACCCAAAAGATCGCCGCGTGAAAATCGTCGAGATCACTCCTAAAGGCCGAGCCCTTCTTCCGAAGATGAAAGCGGTGCGCGAAAGCGTCGAATCGAAGTTTCTCTCGGCACTCACAAAAACCGAAGCCGCAGAACTCAAACGGCTGATTTTGAAGCTCGCGCACTCGTCGATGACGTGATCACGACCAAGCCGCCGCTTTCGCGTTCGAGTCCGTCGCGCTTTCTCGCATGCGTCACCCATACTGAGTTAACCCGCGCTCGATTGTGCTCGCCGCACATCCATCTGAGATTATCAACCCGACTTTCGCCACCCTTCGCGAACGGCTCGATGTGATCGAGCTGCAGAAATCGCTTTGACTCGCATCTCCGACCGTTATGGCTTACGAACGTGCAACCTCGGCCGTCACTCTCGACTCGGTGGCGCTCACGAACTTTTATGTAACGTGTTCGCTTCACTTCCGCTGCGGAGGCGGGGTTGTCTTCGCGTTTTGATGAGAAAGTTCTTGGGGCGGTAGCGTCTGCCTTCTGATCTCCTGACTTTTTCTCGCTTCGAACAACAGCACGCGCCGCTTTTCTTTGTGGGTCGTACTTGTCGAGCCCGAGTTCGGCGAGTCGCGCTAGGAGCGTTTCGGTTGTCATCGACGGGTCGACGTGACCGAGAAGATCTTTGAGGTGGTTCAGCTTGTCGTTAAATTCTTTGGAGATCGAGAAGCTAACGAGAAGGCGGTCATGCGAGATCGCGTGTCGTGTTTCTCTTTTATCGCGCTCAGGGTTTCTGCGCGCAAATTCCTCTTCGACCTCGCGGCGAGACTTACCGAGGCAGGTTTCAACGAGTTCGATCTTGGCGTTAAGTGAGTACGGTCGCTCGATCTTCGCCTCTTGATACAGAAATGATTGAACGTCGGCGGCGACACTCAAGCTCGACTCATCGGATTCGATCTTCTCTTCAAACTGCGGCATCTCTTTAACGAGTTTCATCGCATTAATTCTTCGCATGGCTGAGCCTGAGTCTAGTCAGCCGAAATGTTTCGTCACCATCTCGTAGAAGTTTGGTGCGAAGTGCTCGCGGCCCGAAAAACACGTCAATAAAGAAATGAAATTTCTCCGAAGAATCTTTGCCCGATCCGCCAAAAAGGCGAATCGGAACCCGCCTCTCATGGATGGACCTAGAATCGCACCCGCACTCACCGAGGCCGTAAGAACGCACAGCCTTCGTACCAGCACTCACTCGGGGCCTTAAGAACGCAGAGCTTCCGCACCTTTACTCGCTCGAGACCGATAAAGCAGAAGCTCGTGCACATCCCACAATTAAAGTCGTAACTTCAAAAGCGCGTTGCGCTAACAATGCGCGAACCACCTCCGCAGCGGAGGTGATCGCTCAAGTCCGCACTGTCATCACGCGGTCGTTTGAGTAGTTCACGCGGCCCAGCTTATCGCCTTTGATCGGTCGCACGTAGCGACACTCGACGATCAGCATGTCGTAGCGTTCACCCGCCTGCGCTCGTTTTCCCAGAGATTGTTCGACCACCCACTGACCGGCGGCTTGCAATTCCTGATCGGTGACGTTGCGGCCTCGAGTGCGTCGCAAGATCGCATGCGCGCCAGGAAAATCTCGCAGATGCAGCCACAGATCGAACGGCTGCGCTTTTCGCAAAATAGCTAGGTTATCGGCCGCCGACTTCCCGATGAAAACTTCAAGATCGGGTGCAACCTGATGACGACGTCCGCGGGCCGCGGCTTTGGCGAGCAAGCTTTCGCGCTCGCGCGCGGTCCCACCCTTTTGGGGTTGATCGAATTTCTGAGGGCCCAACTTTTGAAGTTCGATAAGCTCTTGCGTCACCTGCGCGATACGCTCGCGCGTGCCCTCTGCCTTTCGAACGTTTTCTTTTGCTCGGTGAAACGAGTTCTCGATATTCCACGCAAGTGACTCTTTAAGATTCACAGGGCCCGGAGCTCCCTCGAGAGTCCCGTTAGCCTTTAACCACTCACCGAGATCGCGAAACGTCGTCGACGTTTTTTCTTCAAGCTCCAGACGCATGCGCCCGAGCGCGGCCGTTTTTTTCTCGACCGCTTTCTGGAATTTCTTTTCGCGCGTATTGGCGTCGGTGTGCGCTTGCGGAGTTTTTGATTGTTGCTGCGCGAGCCAATCTTTGGTGAGTTGTTCGATCGACCGAACGACGGGTTCCTCTCGCTCCATGAATGTATTTGCCGGAAGCTCTTTCGGTTTATTCTCCGCGACTTGCGACTTGCCATCGACTGCGATCACGTTCGCGGCATGCGGAATGAGAAATAGCTCCAGGCGTGGAGGAGAGCGCTCGGCCTCGTCTTGCGCGCGGTGAAACTCGATGATGAGCACTCGGCCCCTCGACAAGTCTGCACGCACGCTTTCGATTCTTCGACCATCGAAGCGAGAACGCAAAAAGAGCGTCAGCGGTCGCGGCAGTTTCTTTCTTGCCGGAGGCTGTTCAAGTTTCAAAAGGAGCGGTCGCTGAGGATGAAAATCCATCCAGAGCCAGACCATCTGACGGTCGTGATAAAAGCCGAAGCCCGCTTCGGACTCGCTTTGCACGATTTCCTGGAGCTGCGACCCGACCAACGCCTGAAGGTCGATCGCCATTTGTGCGAGCTCGGTTAAGTTCAAAGGTGGGATCTTCGTCACTCGTCAAGTGTATGCGCGAGCTCGCCGATAGGTAAAGTGGAGGCTTTCGTGCGCGATCCGCTTTACTACATTTTCGAAAAGCACTTGATGACCGCTCTCGTCGAAGACGAAACGATCGAAGAGTTTTTGGCTTGTGTCGTAACTGCGTACGTGGGTCACTTGCGCACAAACGGGACCGTCATTCCCGCCTCACATCTCGAGACTCTCGAGACTGATATCCGCGAAGAAGTCCTCGAAATGTTCCGTAAGAAAACTTACGGCCACTACAACCTCTCTTCGTACCGTCGCGCAAACGGCGTCGAAACAACGCCCACGCATCTACCCGTCTCAAACGCCGCGCCCGAAAAAGAAAAAGCGCGCCGTGGTGGGCGCGCTTCGTAAATTCACTTCAGTTTAGGTTTTACTTTTTGGCCTGAGTGCGCGCGGTTGATACTGGCGTGCGAGCCTTTGTCGATCCTGCTTTCGCGGCCGCCGCTGCCGGAGCTGGAGTTGTCGCTGGCTTCTTCGCGGTCGGAGCCGGAGCTGCGGCCACCGGAGCTGCTGTTGTCGCTGGCTTCGTCGCCTCTGTCGGCGCCGCGGCTCCTTCAGTTGGTTCTTCGGCCGCCGGAGCTGCCGCGCCCGCCGGAGCAGAACCTTCAACAGGAGCTGCCGGAGTGCCTTCGCGCTGCTCTGGAGGAGCCGGCTGTTCAACCGTTTCGTCTTTAATCGGCGCCGTCAACGGAGTCACCTCTTCATCAGCCGGAGCGGCTTGACCCGTCGCCTTTTGGTAAGCGACTTCGAACGAATCGAGTGAACCCGGACCTTTTGCCGTCGTGCCCGATGTAATCAGCGACATCTTCGAGAGACGCATGCTCTTCTGGAGAAGAGTTTCTTCCTTCGATTCGGCCGCAGTCTCGATCGTGAATGAAATCACGTTCGCCGCTTTCGCGACGAGAACCTTTGGGGTCTCGGCTGCCGGAGCCGCTTCAACTTGAGGTGCTGCATCCGCCGCCGGTGCGCCACCTTCTGGCGAAGAAGGAGCCGGAGCGGTCGTAGCGACAGCTTGCGCGGATGACGTCGGAACCGAAACCGCTACTTTCGCCGCGATGGTCGCCGAACCTTCCGCGCCTTCAGGCTTGACCGCTGGTTCAGCAACGCCCATCAGAGACAACCGTGCCGAAATCACTTTGCAATCCGTTGTCCCGCAACCTGCTTCGACTTTGATGTCGTCGGATTTGTCGGCCGTATTTGCATTCGGCATCACGTGAGTTTTGCCTTCGGCGATCGGGATCAAGTCGCGAACGATGACTGGCTCTTTACGATTATCGAGCAGGATCTTGATGGTGGCGTGAACGTTTTTATCGTCACGACCGTGAACGATAATCGAGGCGCCCAAAAAGTGGCCCGCGAAATCGACGTTGGCCGGAGCCGCTTCGTTGTAATCCGGGAAGAGCTTTGAGGAGACGACCATCGCCGCTTTCTCCCGCTTTTCTTGGGAGATTTGCGCTTTGCCGTTCGTGCGTGCGCACGCGGCGACCATCGCAAGAGCCGTCAGGCTAGCGAAGATAGGAGCCAAACGAACTGCTTTGCGAACACGTGTCTTCAAAACCATAACGAACCTCCGAGGAGCGTTTTTTCTTTCAA
>CAJYIL010000198.1 GCA_913774795.1 Pseudobdellovibrionaceae bacterium | reverse complement strand
GGTCGCAATCGAGCTCGCTTGAAACGATTTGCGAAAGCACGGGTCGCAGATCAAGCCCGTGATCGAAGAAGAAATCGTCGGGGACATCGAGTGAGCGGTCGATCAAACAAGCGACGTGCATCGGGTCGAGACCGCGAAAGTTGGTTCGTAAAACATCACTGAGCGGCGAGCCAGTGAGAAACTTGATCGTGTAATCTTCGTGCGTCGCTTTGCGGCCAGAGTTCGCGACCATCCCGGGCCGAGGTTTTCGGTTGGCGTAAGCCGCGATCTTCAAATCGTCGACCAACGGCATGACTTCCTCGGTCGTGTGCGAAAGAGGCCCGTGACCGATGTCGTGAAGAAGAGCGCCCAATCGGACAACCTGTCGGAGCCGGGAGCGCGCATCGCCTGACGAGAACTCGAAAGTTCTAAAAACCGCGTCGAACGCTTTTCCCGCGAGATGCATCACCCCGACCGAGTGGATGTAGCGATTGTGCGTTGCGCCCGGAAAGCTGAACTCCGCAAAGCCCAGCTGCTTAATAGATCGAAGGCGCTGAAACTCGCGCGAGTCGATCACCGCGACTTCACTGGAGTTGACGTCGATACTGCCGTGAATGGGGTCTTTGATTTCCATAGGTCTCCGAGGGTGCCACCTTCCCTTTTGTAGCTATGTTGCGTCTAACGCGACATAGCTACAAAAGGGAAGGTGGCACTTTCGCTCCTTTCGGCCAGGCGTGCAAGCGATCAGTTGACCAACTACAGACAGTGGTTTTTGATATCGCAGACCACAAGATCTTGTGCTCGACTTTCGTTTTAAAAACTCATCACAGGCGGCGGTAGGCATGAAGCAATATCACGATTTGCTTGAGCAAATTCTAAACACGGGCGCACAAAAAGGCGATCGTACCGGCACCGGCACGCTTTCAATTTTCGGCCACCAATCGCGCTACGATTTGTCGAAAGGCTTCCCGCTTTTGACGACTAAAAAGATCTACACGCGCGCCGTTTTTCACGAGCTTCTTTGGTTCTTAAAAGGCGACACCAACATCAAATATCTGACCGATAACAAAGTGACGATCTGGGATGAATGGGCCGACGAAGAAGGAAACCTCGGACCTGTCTACGGCAAGCAGTGGCGTTCTTGGGAGACGACCGACGGTCGCGTGATCGATCAAATCGCCAACGTCGTTGAGCAAATAAAAACGAATCCGAACTCGCGCCGCTTGATGGTGGTCGCCTACAATCCCGGCGACGTCGACAAGATGGCCCTCCCGCCTTGTCACGCGTTCTTTCAATTTTACGTTGCAAACGGCAAGTTGAGCTTACAGCTTTATCAGCGCTCGGCCGATGTGTTTCTGGGCGTACCCTTCAACATCGCCTCCTACGCTTTGCTCCTTCGGATGGTCGCGCAAGTCACCGGTTACGAAGCCGGTGAATTCATCCATACGCTTGGCGACGCTCACCTTTACTCGAATCATATCGAACAGGCGAAACTTCAACTCACGCGTGACGAGCGCCCGCTGCCGCGCTTAAAGCTCAACCCCGCGATTCAGAATCTTTTCGACTTCAAGTACGAAGACATCACGCTCGAAGGTTACGACCCGCATCCGACGATCAAGGCAGACGTTGCAGTATGATTCTCACGGCGATCGCCGCGATGGCGAAAAATAGAACGATTGGTGTCAATGGCGATCTGCCGTGGCGAATTCCTGAAGACTTCAAATTCTTCAAGGACAAAACAACTGGTCATATCATGATCATGGGCCGCAAAACTTTCGAGTCGCTCGGCGGACCTTTGCCGAATCGCCTTCATGTTGTGATCACTCGTCAAAATAATTACGAGCCTGAAGGCGCGCATGTATTTTCAACGATCGGCGATGCTCTCGATTTTTGCTCGGAGCAAACCGACAGCGGCGCGTGGCCAGAAGAAGTTTTCATTATTGGCGGAGGAGAGATCTACAAACAGATGCTCGACTCGACTGACCGAATTCTTCTCACCGAAATTCAGCGGGAGTTTGAGGGCGATACGAAGTTCCCGGAGTTTTCGTCCGAGGAGTTCGCTGAGATCGACCGCTCGCACCGCGAAAAACCGGTTCCGTTTGATTTTGTGACTTACGAAAGACGCGACTAGGTCGCTCGGCGAGCGACGCGACTGATTAGCGAAGCGTCTTCTCCGCGTAAGAGATGTAGTCCTGCTTTAACGCCTTGATAGAGTCTTTAAATGCGTTCGTGTCGGCGTTGACCGCATTCACGAAAGCCTTCGATTGCGCGCCATGAATAAGACCCAAGAGGTTTGCGTCGTAAGCAGCGAGTTCTTCAACAAAAACCGTATCGCTCTTTTTGAATTCAAGAAGCGGTACTTTCTTCGGTCGAACCCAAACGAGGTCACCGGCGAGAGTTTGAAGATCGTAAGTCGAAGAACTCAAGCCTGGCCAAAAGATCGCTTGCACCTTTTTGATCAGGCTTTGCTCTGCCTCTTGGGGCTTATACTTCGCCATCGAGGTTGGCGTATAACCTTTGATCTCGTAAATCGATTGTTTTGCGTTTGAGTCCTCGAGGAGAACCCACACGCGGAGCGAACCGAGACTTCCACCACGCTCTTGCGGACGAGTTGCGAGATCTAGAACCTTTAGATGAGGGAAGAGTCGCGAGATCGCGCTCACCGAGTACTTCGCATCGTAAGCTTCGATCTCGCCAGGAATCATTTTGAATTTGCCGGCTGTCGTTTTGTGATCGACGTACTTGTCGTCGTTTTTGTCGTACTTCGACATCGGCATCGACGTGAGCTCACGAATACGCATGGGCGCTTCGTGCTCGTGTCCGTTGAGTCCGTCGACGTAAGCATTGACGAGATCCGGAATCTTCACGTCGTCGTTTGCCGCTTTCACTGTAATCACAAGACGAGCGAAATCGAGTGCGAGTGATCCCACTCCGGCATCGTCGAAATCGATATTCAAGAAACGCAATTCGCGTTGGCCCTTTATCGTCTCGACCGGGATCACCGAGAAATTTCCGAGGTGCGGATCGCCCGCGACAAGACCCTCGTATTTAGAGAACGGCGCGAGCGTGTCTTTTTTCACGTAAGACCAGTAGTGACCTGCGTTCGAGCGGATCAATTGCGATAAGTTTTCCTTCACGGCTGGAGTTGCTTCCAAGGCTTGAACGGGCTGCGTATGGAGAGCGAGAGCGAACGCAAGTTCAAACAACATTAACGACCTACCTCGAGTGAAGCGACGTCGATATCGATCTTCGGTTGAGGTGCGATCAACTGACATTGATTCGCCTTCGCCGGCTGGCCCGAGAATGCGGCGTCGAGATCGAGATCCAGCTTGATAGCGCCCGAAGCGCACTTCGCTCGCAATGTATTCGCAACCATCTTCAAGTTCGAGCGCATGGTTTGGTAATCAGTCGCCGTAAACATCATGCCCGAGCGAAATGCCTTTACGACGTCTGCGTTGTCCGCGATCGAATCGAAATAGAGAACACCTTGGTACGTCTTTGGATCGACGTGTGCGAGAGCGTTCAAGAGGCCGCCCTTCAACGCTTTGTTCGTGCGATTCACGCCGCAGTCGTTATCCTTCATGATCATGCGCTTCACTTGGACCGCTCGCAGCGAGGCGATCTCGTCAGCCGAGAGTTTCGATTCGAATTTCACTTTTGCGAGACCGTCCGAACCGATGTCGGTGCGATCAATGAACGCGTACTCAACCGTCGCGTGAATGTTCCCCATGCGGTCTTCTTGCGACAAAATGGTGTCCATGATCGCCATATCAGCCGAGTCTTTCATCTGCTGAACGGTTTGAACGTTGACCGCATTAAATTGGGTGCCGACCAACTGAGCGACCGGGCGCGAGCTTTTTACGAGTTGGAAAACCGCGTTTCCATCACGGAAGGCAGCCGTGCGGTCGGCCCCGGGATTGAACATCGCCGAGTGCTTGACTTCGCTGCGGGGATTTAGAGTGAGAGCGCCGTACGACTGATCGAAGTTATCGGTGAACAGCACATCTCTTTTCGAGTAGCTCGCGCCAGCGTTCAAAAACCGAAGAAGAGATGACCAAGTCTGCGTGATGATGGCCGCAGAACCTGAACGACGAGTCGCTTCTGCGACTCCAAGGCGCGCGATCTCTTTGTGGCTATCGAGATCCAGTGTCCGGAGAACCGCGGGTGGAACACGCCCGGCTCCGTTCAAAATACGAGAGACGTGGTAGTAGCCGAGGATCGAAGGCGTGTAACTGCAGCTTGTCGAGTTCTTATATTTTGCGAGCTTCTTCAATAGATTGTCTTTGCGATCCTTGGGATTTGCGATGAAGCAACCTGCCCGCTGAGCTTGATCGATGTTGTAAGGAGCCGGAACTTCGAACCACTCTACGCCTGGGTTCGTGCTCGCTAGCTTCGGGCAAATGGCCGCATTCACGCCAGCCTGAAGTGCGCAGAGGCCTTGCTCGTTTTTCAGATCTTTCTTCGAATACTCGATGAGCGGAAGATGCGTGGGAATCACGCAAATCTCTAGGCTTCGGCCGTGGGCAATCGTGATGAGCTGCTCCCCGCGATTGATCGAAGGAGTCAGTGTCGCCTGAGCCGCCAATGGAGCGAAGAGAACTAAAACGAGTGTTTTCATATGGCGG
>CAJYIL010000197.1 GCA_913774795.1 Pseudobdellovibrionaceae bacterium | reverse complement strand
CGCTCAGGAGCATAAACAAGCAGATCGCGTTCGGTCTCCCGATCCCGGAAGAGATCGTTTTGATCAGTGCAGGCTTCGTCGGCCACATGTCGCTTCATCCTGCCGACTTCCCTCCGCCCTACGCCGGTGCTACGAGCGTCGACGTCAAAGTTCTAGCAGGCGTCGCGTTCTTTGCCGTCATTTGCTCTGATTTCTTGATCTACCAGCTCGGGAAACGTTTCGGGCCCCGCCTCTTCAAAATGCGTTGGTTTGCGCGATTCATTTCGGATGAGTCTCTCGAAAAAATCCAGCGTTGGACACGCAAGTATGGTGCATGGACGGTTGTCATCTTCCGCTTCACTCCGGGCGTTCGGTTTCCCGGGCACCTGATGTGCGGCGCTATGGGTCTCTCGCCCTGGCGTTTTTTGGCGGTCGACACAATTGCGGCGGGGCTTTCTGTTCCGACCCAGGTGTTGTTGGTATCGCTTTACGGTGAAACGATTCTTCTCTACTTCAAACCTTTCAAGATCTACTTGCTGAGTGCTTTCGCAATCGCTCTGCTCGGATTCTTTGCTTACAAGATGTTTCAACGTTTCTTCGCACCGCCCAAAGTCGTCGCCGTGCCGGTTAACTCATCGTCTTCTCAAGACAAATTCCCGGCCTCACAGAAAACTAACAACCGCCTTTAACTCCGCGGTTGTGAATCGTCGCGCAAGCGATTACTCCCTTGGGCCAGAGGGGGAATTTTATGTCTTTGCGCTTCTTGAAGTCTTCTTGGGCCGTGCTCGGTCTTCTGACGTTCGCGCTCCATGTCCAAGCTGAAACCCGTGTCTCTGTCATGCAATTTAACGTCGAAAACCTTTTCGACACAGTCGACGATGCCAATCGCGACGACGAAACATTTCTGCCACTCGCATACAAAAAAGCTCACCGCGAAGTGATGGCAAAATGCGATCAACAATCGAACGATCGCTTCAAGCAAGAGTGCCGCGAAACCGACTGGAACGACCAAGTCTTCGAAACAAAAATCACGCGCGTCGCCGACGTCATTCGTTCGGTCAACAAAGGTCGCGGGCCTGACATTCAGATGTTGGTCGAAGTCGAAAACATCAATGCGCTCACGCTTCTTCGCGACCGCAAACTCGCGGACCTCGGTTACAAAACGATGGAGCTCATTGAAGGTCCCGACACGCGCGGGATCGACAATGCGGTTCTCTCGCGTTTTCCGATGTGGGATAAATCGCAGCTTCACGTGATTCCGTTCAAAGACAAGAACGGGAACCCTGATAAAACCGGATCACGTTCACGTGGTATCCTCGAAGTTCGTCTTCTTTTGCCGGATGGCCAAAAGGTCGCGGTCTTCGTCGGTCACTTCCCGTCGATGTCGAATCCGACTTACCTTCGCAAACAAGCGGTCGCTGAGTTGAACCGCTTGAAGTCGACGTTGCCAGCCGGCGTTCTTGCCATCGCGGGCGGCGACTTCAATGTGTCGGCCGAAGAAGATCACCAGCAAGGCTACATCTCGCGAGATCTCGCTGGTGAATGGGCCGTCAGCCACTTGATCGGCTGCAAAGACTGCCGCGGAACAGAAGTTTTCAAAGGCGAATGGTCGTTCCTCGATAACGTTTCGTTCTCGCCATCGATGAACAATGGTCAAGCCGCATGGCAAATCGACATTCCGTCGATCAGCGTTCCTCATACAGTGAAAGAACACGTCACGCGAAACGAAGAGCCTGCCCGTTTCTTGCCTCCATCAGAAGGCGTTTCGGATCACTGGCCTTTGTACGTCGAGATCGTAAAGAAGTAAGCCATCATGGGCGAAACCAGCATCGAGGGCGTGAGCCCTCGTTTGGTGGCTCGTCTTTACGGTCGCAGCTACCGGCTTCGTAAGACGTCGCCGAGAGTGCTGTCTTGACCGGGACTCCACATCGGGCTCCGTTTAAGAATGTATCTAACCGACACTGCGCCTTCGGGTGACTGAAGCCAGAGAAAATCGAGGCCGGTTTCGTCTCCGGAGTGCGGAACGAAATTTTCGTCGCGTCTTTATTTATGACCTGGAGAACTTCGACGAGTCGTTTGGCGGCCATTACGGATCTCAGGCAAATCAATCGCTCAGGCGATGTCGCAAAACTCTTCTTACATTCGTCAGCCGCGTAGCGATCGACGAGCGTTCCTCTCAAAGCGCCGGCGTTGTCTTCATCAGCGAAGAATTCGCGCGAGCACTTGAGCGTTGTGAAATAATCGGCCTCTCCCTCGTTCGACAACGGCAAAAGCATCATCTGCGGCGCGCCCCCGAGGTGGTGGCCGACTTCGTGGCAGGCGACCATCGCGAACGCGTCTCGGGTCATTCGAGGCTGGCGAGCGAGCCCGCCAGTGAAACTGACCATCCAATACGGGCCATATTCATTTGCATGCGCATTGAGATCGTTGCTCTTCCAGTTAGCGCGCAACCAGAGATGGCCTCCGAGCGTGGCAAATTGCGGACGATAAATGCGGTCGATCTTCGCGACGACTTCGTCGAACTCGCACTTGGTTAAACCGCTCGCTGACGGAGCACACGTCGAGCCGACCATTGATTGCGCCTTTGCAACCTGCACGGATGTCGTTAAGAGAGCGATCGCGAGGATCTGACGAATCACGGAGTGACTCGGCAGCGCTGAACATCGACCGTCATCGGACCATCCGTGCTCACAGTGATGACCGCAACGACTTCTTTTGCGTCGTAGTCCCAGAACAAGCTGAAGTTACCGGCCCCGAAGTCTTCACCGTACAACACCGAACCGACAAGGACGCCGCCACGAAGTTTGAACGGCGCCACTTTTGTGACGATGCGATCGAATTCCCGAAAGGTGGCGGTGATCGCTTGTTCTTTGAAATCACCGGGTGCTGACGCATTCGTAGCGGGGAGCTCCATCTTGAGTTTCATGCTTTTGAAAAGCATCTCGCCCCACTTTGTTTCAATGGGTCGGCACGAAAGCTCAACGGGAGCGGCTTGCGCCGAGAGAGCAATGAGAGTCGCAAGTGCAAAGACACCGGATTTCATCGGGCTGGTCCTTCTTTCAAAGGCGACCAATTGTTCGACACCGATTCGGGGCTCAAACAATGTGATCGCGCGATGACGAAGAGATGAGCAAGTTGAGGGCCAGAGAAGTCAGGAACGCCCAAAAAGAAGTGCGGTCACCGGAAGACCGCCGTTTTGGAACTTCAGTGTTTTCTCGAGTGACCACTTCGAGGGCGCGCGTAAACGATCAGGCTTCGCTGAGTCAGGAAGAACGAAGCACGCTTTGTCAGGATGCACGACCCGCTCGCAGGTCTCGAAGAGAAGTTCGTAGTAATCTTTCAAGCGCCCTTCGATCTTCAAACGCTCCCCGTAAGGCGGGTTGGCGATCAACCACTTCGGGCCTTCGATTTCGAGTGGTTTTGCGTCGAAGATATCGGCGACGGTCAGGGTGACTGGAGTGTCGAGAGTTTTCAAATTCTCGCGAGCGGCTTCGGCAGTTTTCGGGTCGAGTTCGAAACCGTAGAAACGGGAAAACGTCTGCACGGACACGTTCGCGTTCGCGTTTACGTTCTCTTTCACGTTCGACGTCTTTTCGTTGGCATACTTTGGAATTTGCTCAAACGCGTAAGATCTTTGGTTCTCGACACCGGCGGCTTCGAAGAAGAAGGTCCCTGATCCCATCATTGGATCGATCAGGGTCGCGCCTTCAGGCGGCGCGCCCATAAACGCGAGCATCGCGGCCGCGATGGTTTCACGTAAAGGGGCTTCTGACGTCATGGTCTTGAGTCCGCGCTTGTGCAGGAGCTCACCGCTCGTATCGAGCGAGAACGTGCACACATCATCCAGCATGCGAACGTAGACCGTCATCGGTGCGCCCGCTTGAGCGATGGTGCCGCTCTTCAGAGCTTTCGCAAAGCCGTCAGCGCACGTTGATTCAATACGCTTTTTAATAAATAGACGTGATTTATGAGTAGAAGCGATGAATAGATCGGAAGAGCACACGTC
>CAJYIL010000196.1 GCA_913774795.1 Pseudobdellovibrionaceae bacterium | reverse complement strand
CGTCAGCCAAGCAGGCGTCTGAAGACCTCTTGAGAGCCAAGCAAGAAGCCGAGGCCGCGAACGTTTTAAAATCCGAATTTCTCGCCAACATGTCGCACGAAATTCGCACCCCGATGACGGCGATCTTAGGTTTTGCGGAACTGCTTCTCACCGATAAGCTGGGCGAACAGGCGCGACTTGATTTCGCTGGCCGCATTCGTTCCAACGGCGATCATCTTCTACATTTGATCGACGATATCCTCGATCTCTCAAAGTTCGAAGCCGGCCGTGTCCCGACCGAAAAAATCGATTTCTCGCTGGCTGAGACGCTCACCGACGCGCTTCGATCCGTGCGGCCACTTGCCGAACGCAAACGTCTTGATCTTCGCTTCGAAGCTGAGGGAAAAGTTCCGAAAATCATCAATTCCGATCCGCACCGCCTACGCCAAATCGTCCTTAACTTGGTCGGCAATGCGATCAAGTTCACGACGACTGGCTACGTGCGTGTCGTGAGCCGTTACAGCGACGGCATGCTCACGATCGATGTCGAAGACACCGGCATTGGTTTATCGCCTGAGCAAGCATCGCGCTTGTTCCGCGCGTTCCAACAAGCCGACTCATCGGTGACCCGAAAGTTCGGCGGCACCGGGCTCGGACTCGCTCTCTCGAAACGTATCGCCGAAGCTCTTGGCGGCACGTTGTCGTTGTCGGGCTCGGTTCCGAATCAGGGTTCGGTCTTCACGCTGAGAATCAAAGCGCCAGCCAATTTGAACGCAGGCTACATCGAGGCCGTCGATAGCACGCCGAAACCCGTCGTCGTCGCCCCACCGATTCCTTCGGCAAACGAAAAGGTCCTCGACGCAGTCAAGATCTTGCTGGTTGAAGACTCGGTCGATAACGAAGCTCTCATGCGCCTTTATCTTGAAAACGTTGGCGCACTCATCACGTCTGCTCACAATGGCCAAGAGGCGATCAATGCCGCGACTTCGGCCTCGTTTGACGTCGTCTTGATGGATGTCCAGATGCCCGGCATGGACGGCCTCGAGGCTACGCGTCGTCTTCG
>CAJYIL010000195.1 GCA_913774795.1 Pseudobdellovibrionaceae bacterium | reverse complement strand
GTGCGAGAGCAACGAAGCAAGCAATCGAGATCACCGCTCCTCCGTTGATGTTGAACGAGCGCCTCGGCTTGACGAAAGACTTCACGCGCGTTCCGAGCCTGATGCGCACGCGTTACGGCGTGAACATCGATCCGGTTGCGGCCGACTCGAAGGTCGTCCGCACCGTGACGAAACCTCGCGTGATTCGGACCTGTAGCGCGTTGTTCGCGGCGATCTAACGCTGCGACCGTTTCTCTTTGATGCACGCTTTTAGCGCGCGACCTTTTAATTCCGAATTCTCCGAAAGACATTCTTTCTTTGCTTGATCGCGGGCCCGGGCCCGCGATTTTTTGTTTTGGCGGGCTTCAGCGAAGCTCGAGTTTGCACTTGCGAGCGTCAGCGCAATGAGCAGAGGAACAGTTGCGGTTTTCATCTCCAAACTCCTTTTTTGAGATACAGCCTTTAGGTCTGAGCGAACTTCATTTATCGTAAGGAGACCTCGCTTCCCGAGACTGACGTGAAGTTAAAAAAGTTTTGAGATTGGAGCTCGCGTGCGAATTTTGCTGATTGAAGACGATGAACGACTGGCGGCAAGCCTCATCGATTCACTTCGGGAGCAAGGTCTGTTCGTTGAACACGCGACCTCCGAAGGCGAAGTTCGCGCCTATCTCGAAACCCATTCGCCGACCGACGCTGTCGTCATGGATCGCTTGCTAGGTTCATTCGATGCCAAAGCGCTTCTCCCGCTCATAAGAAACAAACGGCCATCGGCGTCGGTGCTTGTACTCTCGGCAATCAATACTCCGAATGAGCGCACGGAGCTTCTGGACCTTGGCGCTGACGATTACATCGGAAAACCATTTGCGACCCACGAACTCATCGCGAGACTCAGAGCCACCGCGAGACGTATCTCCAAGCAAACCATGCAACACGTGAAAGTCGGAAACGTTATTCTCGATCTGATCGGCCATACGATGTCGGTCGGCGGCGAGGTGGTCGTTCTCCCTTCAAAAGAGTTTACGGTGCTTCGAGCGCTGTCTCAGCAAATGGGTCGGGTCTGGAGCAAAAATGAACTTCTCGATTTCGTCTGGGGCCAGAACTCCGAAGCCGAGACGAATGTCGTTGAAGCGACAATTACCAACTTGCGGCGTCGTCTCAGTGCAGCGAGCGCGAGCATCGCCATCCGGAATATGAGAAACGCGGGATACTGGATTGAGGAGTAAGTTCTTTCTCACAATCTTTGGCGTTCTTGTGATTGTCTCGGTCATGACCGTTGTTTTCTACGGCGAAGTGATGAGGCGCGAGCGTCTGAATTTCATCGACCAGCAAGTGCGCGAGACGGCCTCGGCCCTTTTAGGCTCAGAACTCAACGAACAAAAACCGATCAATCTGCGTGAAGCCGACGACATTATTTCAGACGAACTCGGCGAGAGCCGCATCGGCAAATTCTTTTTGATTCGCAATGAGAAGAATGAAGTGGTCTTCAAAAGTTCAAGCGCGTCGCTCCTCAATCACGGCGACTTTCCGCAGTCTCCCCAGTGGATCACCGAGACCACCGAAGATAAGTTCGTGCGCATTCTTAACTTACAGCTTCCGCGGGTTCCGAATCGCACGCTGCAAGTAGGGGTTATTTTGGATCGGCAACTTGTCGATCCCGGCTTATTGCCA
>CAJYIL010000194.1 GCA_913774795.1 Pseudobdellovibrionaceae bacterium | reverse complement strand
CAGCCAGAGGAAGACTCCCGTGAGATGGGAGTCTGTTTTCAGAATCCCGCGTCTGTGTAATCAGCGACGCGGACAGTATCAGCTGCGCTCTCGAGCGGGTACGAAATTTCGTCGTCGGTTGAGGCTGTTTTTGGCAGTTGTGATTTTTTCGGAGCCACTTGCGACGGCTCGCGCGACCCCGATGAATTATTTGTCGGAGCTTGTGGTGCTGCGGTCTCAGTTTTCACTTCGGCTGCTGTCGTCATCTCGACGGGTTTCGAAGTATCGAGAGCGGCCGTTGCCGGCCCCGGGAGAGCCGCCGGCGCCGCGGATGGTGCCTGTGCGGTCGTTGTCGCGATGCCTGCATTGCGAGCGGCCATGGCCTCGGCCGAACCCGGAGCGGGCTCTTCAACCGGTGCGGTAACCGCAACACGCTTCTTGGCTTTTGGTTTCGGCTTTTTCGGCTGCTCGCTCGTTGTCGCGGCCGTGTCGATGCGGTCGCCGACCATGATGCCTTCGAACTCAAGCGTCGGACGGTCTTCATCCGTTAGCTCTGTCTCGAGGCGCGCCACCGTAATGCCACGTTGCACATCGATGACCTTCAATTTTCCGACTGGGATATTCAAGGTCGCCTGCTGCATGTTCTTGATCGGATCATGAACTGGCACCGCGCGGACGACCGCGATGTAGAGACCTTTTTTGAAGCCCGCTTCAGGGCCTGCGTTGATGTAGAAATCTTTGGTGACTTCTTCATCCGGCTCGAGCGGAAGAGATCGACGCACGTCGAAGATCACCGGGCCGCTTGCCGATTGCGCATTGGCAATCTCGGTGCGGCTTAAGAAAAACACGAAAAGGATGAACGCTACGATCGCATAATCGCGAATTCGGAGGTTTGCCATGATTCAACAGTCCTTCGTCTTTACGGTCGTTCATCCTAAACAACCAAAAGGGACACCATACTGGTCACTGCTGATCGGAGCTTGAAGGGCTCATCTTGAGACGACTCGCCCTTTGCTGGACCTTTGGTCTCCAGTCACTTTAAAAAGCCGTTCTTATCGACTTTTTCGTTAAGACCTAAGAGCTGCGACTCGTCGTTAAAACCATCGACGACCGTGTTACGAGCAAAGCCACCGGTGATTCCGCCCAAGAAGATCGATTGAACCGAACTCCCCTTTACGGCATTCCCTTGAGCGACCGCGACCGACATGATCTTGCCGTTCGCCTCGACGACGAGAACGTTCTGCGAGGCATTCGCGAAGCTGTTTTGATCTTTCACCGAAACTCCGCTCATCAAGAAAGCTTGGTGACCGCACAGATCGAACGTTTGAATTTTGTAGACGCTTGTGTTGTCGATCGTGCCCGCGATCGACGATGCGACTTCGCGAGCGGTGTACGGAACATTGAGCTTCATCGACTCTTTGTTTTTGTTTTGGCGCACCTTCGCATTTGAAGTGACGAGCTCTGCACGACGCGAGCAGCCCGCACCAGCTTCACAGTAATAAACTTTTGCCGCGCCGACAGTCGAGAGCTTGTTGGCCGAGATGATGTCCATCACGGCTTGGGCTGATTTGCCTTGAATCTGGTGCATCGCTAAGACTTCGAGCGCAACATCTATGCAGCTTCCTGATCCGCAGTTGGCCTTTGGTGATGCGGCCTCTTGAGCACTTCCGCGTTTGTAGATCGTGATCGCGAGGCGACGGTTGCCCGCTCCCAGCATTTTTGTCGCGGCAGGCTCGATGTTTCCATCCGCTTCGATGAATGTTTTCGCGACGACGCCGAGGCGGTTGAAAACGCGATCGAGGTATTGGGCTTCGGCAGTACCGGATGCATTGTTGACTGTCGTTTGCGCGATATTTAAACCGATATACGCTTGCGCCGGAGCGACGGCGACTGCGCCGCCGATTTTATTCTGAGTCATGATCGCTGATTTTAGGCCGTCGAAGCTAGCAGGCGCACATGCGGGAGCCGCATGTGCGAATTGAGTGGAGGCGAGAACCGCAGTCGCGATGATCAGCTTTTTCACTTCAGACCCCTTCTGTCAGCGTGCCTCGGATCGGCCGAGGACGTGGGTTCTGCTCGAGCACAGCGTGTGCCGGTTCTAGCCCCTGTCAGCTCTCCAACATTTAGACAAGCGGGTAATCGCTTCACGATCGGTGACGAAGATATGCCCAGAACACCGCATCCGTTGAAGTGTGAAGATCATTCGCGTAAATCCGTTGGACCGTTCTAACTAAATCAAAGAACGGAGGGGGCTCGATTTGAAGCATTCTCTTCTGACTGCGTTCGTTGTTCTGTTCTCTCTGGCCGCGTTTGCCGACCGCTCGATCGAGAGCACGAAGCAACTGAAGATCATGACCTACAATATGGAGAACTTCTTCCTCCACATGGGCGATAACGCAAAAGAGCCTCTCGCTGACTTCCTGAAGCGTGTAAACGCAGAGATCAAAACTGAAAGCGAAATGGTCGCAATGGCGAAAGCGATCAGCGACGAGAACCCGGATCTCATCGTCGTCGAAGAAGTTGAAAACAAAGAAACGATTCAAGCCTTCTCCGATAAGTACCTCGCATCCGCCTATCAAGCTTATCTTGAGCTCGGAAACGACGAGCGCGGCATCAACGTCGGCTTTCTCGTTAAAAAAGATCTCCCTCTCCAAATCACACTCGAAACTCATAAAGAAGCGACCTGGAAAGACCCGAGCGACGGTCAAGTCACTCGCCTCTTCTCTCGCGATGCACCGGCTTTGATGATTCGTCGCCAAGGTGAAACGGGCGCCGCCGTTCCGGCTTTGATCTTGATCGGCAACCACGCAAAATCACAGCGCGACCGCGGTGGTGATCCGAAATCGAACATTATGCGCAAAGCGCAGATGATCGAGATCGCGAAGATCGTCGGCGATTACCAAAAGTTTTACGGCCAGAATGTTCCGATCATTGTCGGAGGTGACTTCAACAACGACGTTCGCATGGCGCCCGAGATCGAACCGATCCGCGAAATCATGATGGACCCGTTCGACGTCAAAGGCATTCGCGGCCTCCCGCGCATGACTCACACGTTCCACCCACGCGGAGGACGTTCGTCGTTCCACCAGCTCGACGCTTTATTCGTAACACCTGGCCTCACTGACAACGTCGTGGCGATCGAAACCTACCGTTACAAAGACGCCGACGGTAACGCGCTCCCGCTCCCGCAAACGTTTAACGAACGTGCGCGCAATCCTTCGGATCACTACCCGCTCGTGTTGACGCTCTCGACCGAAGACGTCTTCCCTGAAGCTTTCAAAGCCGCGAACTAAAACTCTTCGGAGCTTTGGACTCTCGGTTCTGATTTAAAATATAAATCTCTCGTATCGCACGGCTCTTGATAGAGCCGTGCGTTTTTGTAGTCGTCTTCACTTGCGCCAACCGAGTTCATAAACGTGCGACAGTCGGCGGCCGTTCCGATCTTGCAAGCTTGCCCGTAATACTTATTGCGGAGATCCGTTGCCCGACCGCTGTAGCCCGTCACCTCGAACAATCGATCAAAAGCATCGGCCGTGTCTCGGCACCCTTGAGCGTTGTGAGCACAGCAAAGTGCGATCGCGGGCTCAGCGGCATGTCGAATGTTTGAAGCGGCGATCTCATGGCGGCGAGATTCGTTCCACGTGCGTAGGGCTCCCGTGAAAGGTGATGCGATGACGAAGGCGGCGCAAAGGCCGTAGACGACGGCGTCTCGGCGAAAAACAAATGCGAGTGTGTGAGCGAAGGCGAACGTGGTGAGAAAGCCCAGCGATGCGCAAGCGATGGCGAGGCTCGGGATGAAGACCGCGAAAGATTCGTCGTAGCTCGCAAGCCCAATGATCGCGCTGATGGTGCCGGTGACGAACGGAATGACGAGGCTTTTGATTTTGGTCGTTCGGCTCCGCCGCGCCCGCGCAAAGTAGGTCAGAGTAACGGCTGCCCCGAACCAATAGGCCGCGAGCGCCCCTACGAACGCCATGATTTCGAAGTTGCTAAGAAAAGGTCCCATCACATCCCCCTGACTGTAATGAAGCCAGGGCTTTGTGAACTCAGCGTGAAGTCAGAGCGAATTCGGCGTTAGATCCGCTTCTTCCACTCGTCTTCTTTGAATCCGACGACGCCGAGAGCCGGCACGAACGGCCGCTTAATCAGCTTTCCGTTTTTAGAGAGCAAGTCGATCGCTTCCGCGCTCGTCATTCCGTTTTTGATTTTCTCGCTGATACCGAGTTCGCGATATTGAACTCCGCTCGTATTGAACAACTGCTTAAACGACCCACCACGCTCTTCGAGGGCCGCGAGCATTGCTTTAAGTTCTGTTTTGGTCGGAGGCTGATCGACGATCGGAACGCGTTCGTATTTGATCTTTTTAGCATCGAGCCACTTCAGGGCTTTTGCGCACGTCGAGCACTGTTTGTATTCGTAAACTTTCATGGAGACCCGTTGGGTCCAGGGGCGGCAGCCCATGGTATTGACGACTGAGCAAAGCGAAGGA
>CAJYIL010000193.1 GCA_913774795.1 Pseudobdellovibrionaceae bacterium | reverse complement strand
CCACTTTCTCGCTCGCGTACTTCGACGGTGCGATGTCGCAGTCATCTCTGCGAACTCTTCAAGGCTCGGGTGCGGCACCGGCGAATATCACCATCTCCGATGCATCCACTTACGACTTCGGGACGATCGCTTACGGCGCCGCGCTCGATCACTCTTTCACGCTGACGAACACGGGTGGCGTCGCGGCTCTTTCGATGACGGGCGGCGGACTCGCGACTCCTTATAGATTTAAGGGCGGCGCTTTCCCGGGAACGGGCGGAACGTGTACCGGCACGCTCGCGGTCGGAGCGACATGTGATGTCGTCGTGACTTACGCGCCGACCGCTGCCGGCGTCTCGAACAGCGCGTTTACGATTAACTACAACGACGGCGCTACGGCGCAAACATCATCTCGTGCGGTCACTGGGACTGCGGTGAATCCGGCCTTACTCGTGTTCAGTGATTCTCCGCTCTACGATTTTGGAACGCTCGCAGTCGGCGCTTCGTCCGACAAAATCCTCACGATCACGAACAACGGCGCGGTCAACGCGACTTCGATCAGTGGCGGAGCGCTTGCGGGCGACTTCTCATTCAAGGGCGGCACGTTCCCGGGCACGGGCGGTACGTGCGGAGCCATTCTTGTCCCCAGCGCGACTTGCCAAGTCGTGGTGACTTTCACGCCGAGCGTGGTCGGCTCGTTCTCGCAATCAGTCGTCGCAAACTACTCAAACGGAGTCTCGATGCAAATCGCGGCGCGCGCCCTCCAGGGTGCGGGCGCGCCGGCAGGTTTGCTGACAATCTCGGATGGCGCAACTTACGACTTTGGTTCTTACCCGGTCGGTTCCACACGCGAAAAAACGTTTACGGTCACGAACCAGGGTGGAGTGCCAACCACGTCAGTCACTGGCGCTGCACTCAATGCTCCGTTCACTTACAAGGGCGGTTCTTTCCCGGGCACGGGCGGCACATGTTCGACTTCGCTCAATCCGACGGCGAGCTGTACGATCATCGTGCAGTTCATGCCGACGGCCACGGGGCCATCGAGTGCAGTCATTAACCTGACTTACAACGACGGTCTGACCTCACAAACATCTTCGAGAGCGATTCAAGGGACGGGCGTGCCTCCGGCCCTTCTCGGGATCAGTGACGGGCCAACTTACGATTACGGCACGATTCCGACAGGCGGCTTCGCGCAAAAAGTGTTTACGGTTTCAAACACTGGTGGCGTGAATGCGACGGCTCTGGCGCAAGTGGCGCTCGCTCCTCCTTTTTCTTTCAAAGGCGGCGGCTATCCGGGAACCGGCGGAACATGCACGTCCACGCTCGCCGCCTCGGCGACTTGTACCGTTGTCGTTGTCTACTCACCAACCGCAACGGGCGCGCAAGCTGGCTCCTTCGGCATCAACTACAATGATGGCGTGACGACGCAAACTGCTTCGCGCGCAGTCACCGGAACAGGGGTTGCGCCGGCGGCTCTGACACTTTCTGATGCGCCTTTGTACACGTATCCGACGATCGCCGTTGGCGCCTCGAGCGATCGCACGTTTACTCTGTCGAACTCGGGCGGAGTCGCGGCGACATCGATGACGGGTTCAGGCCTCATCGCTCCGTTCTCTTTCAAAGGCGGCTCTTATCCAGGTACGGGCGGCACGTGTGGCGCAACGCTCGCGGCAGCCGCGTCGTGTACGCTCGTCGTTTCATATGCGCCAACAGTGGTCGCGACTTCAAACGCGACGTTCACGGTCAATTATAACGACGGCGTCAACGCGCAAGCGGCGTCGAGACCTCTCTCCGGCACTTCGGTTCCTGCGGCGGTCATCGCGATCAGTGACGCGCCAACTTACGATTTCGGAACAGTCGCGATCGGCGCCACTCCTGAACACACGTTCACGTTAACGAATAGCGGTGGTTATCTCGCTTCATCTTTAACGGGCTCGGGTCTCGCGGCTCCGTTCGTATTCAAAGGTGGAACTTACCCGGGTCTTGGCGGAACTTGCGGTTCGTCACTCTCGGCGAGCGCGACATGTACGATCATCGTGACTTATGCACCTTCGACATCGGGCCCGAACTCAGGCTCGATTTCGATTGGCTACAATGACGGGGCGGCGGCACAGACGTCAGTTCGAGGAGTGCAGGGCGCGGGCGCGACTCCAGCGGCTCTCGCCTTTAGCGATGGACCGACTTACAACTACGGTACGAAAGCGACCGGCTCATCGACTGATAAATCTCTGACTTTAACAAACTCCGGTGGAGTCGCGGCGACGTCGCTGGCGATGACGGGTCTCTCGGCTCCGTTCTCTTTCAAAGGTGGCGCCTACCCGGGAACGGGTGGCACATGTTCGTCGTCGCTGGCCCCATCGGCCTCGTGCTCGGTCGTTGTGACTTACTCACCAACGGCAACCGGCACGCAGCTTGTCACGTTGTCGGCGAATTTCATGAACGGCGTCACGAACGTTTCATCGACTCGCGATCTTCAAGGAACAGGCGCGGCTCCGGCCGTGATCGCGATCTCGAATGGTCCGACTTACGACTACGGCACCCTCGCGATCGGCGCGACTGGCGAGAAGTCATTCACGGTCACGAACACAGGAGGAGTCGACGCGACTTCACTTGCGGGCACGGGCCTGGCGTCTCCGTTTGCGTTTAAGGGAGGCGGTTATCCGGGTGCGGGCGGAACATGTACGTCGACTCTAACAGCGGGCGCGACATGTACGGTGATCATCGTCTACTCACCAACGGTGGTCGGGACACAGACTTCGACGGTCTCACTCGCTTACAATGACGGAGTAACGACGCAGTCATCTGCTCGCGCGATCACCGGATCTGCAGTGACTCCGGCGCTTCTGACTTTGTCGGACGGACCGACTTACGATTACGGAGCCGTCGCCGTTTCGGCGACTGTCGATAAAATTTTGACGGTGACCAATTCAGGTTCACTTGCGGCCGCCTCCATGAACGGCGCCGCGATGGCTCCTCCGTTTGCTTTCAAAGGCGGAGCGTACCCGGGCACCGGCGGTACGTGCGGAGCGACGCTGGCTCCCGCTGCCACATGCACGATCTCGGTTTCGTTCCATCCGACTGCAACGGGATCCTTCACTACATCAATCGGCCTGACTTACAACGACGGAGCTCAAGCTCAAACAGCGTCTCGAGCCCTTCAAGGCGTGGGCGCTCCCCCGGCGAGCATCACGATCTCAGATGGCGCCACGTTCGACTTCGGTAACGTCGCCCAGGGCGCTTCGGTCGATAAATCGTTTACATTTACTAATGCCGGTGGTGTTCCTGCGAGCACGCTGAACGGGGTGTCGCTCTCGGCTCCTTATTCGTTCAAAGGCGGAACATTCCCGGGCACGGGCGGCACATGCGCGGCGACACTTGCAGCAACCGCGACTTGTACCGTGATCGTTTCGTTCAATCCGACCACTCTCGGCGTACAGCCGGCGACGTTGTCGGCCACTTACTTTGACGGCCTTGCCACACAAACATCGTCTCGTCCGATGACGGGAACGGGTGTTGCGCCCGCGTCTCTTCTCGTGAGCGACGGCCCGACTTACGATTTCGGCACAGTCGCGACAGGCGCGACGACGCAAAAAACGTTGACGGTCACGAATACTGGCAACTTCACGGCGACCGCGATGACGGGCCCATCGCTCGCAGCTCCGTTCTCCTACAAAGGCGGAACATACCCAGGCACGGGCGGTTCATGTGCGACCACGCTGAACGTCGGCGCTTCGTGTTCAATCGTTGTGACTTATGCGCCGACGGCGACCGGTACTCAGTCTTCGACGATCACGCTCAATTACTTCGACGGCGCCTCATCGCAAGCGGCCACTCGTGGCGTTCAAGGAACAGGTGCAGCGCCATCGCTCATCACGGTGAGCGATGGTCCGACGTTCAACTTCGGGACGCTCGCAGCAGGTGGTTCGTCCGATAAAACACTCTCTCTGACAAACTCAGGAGGAGTCGCGGCGACCTCTCTCGCTGGCGGCGGCTTAACGACAGGATTCTCATTCAAAGGCGGAACATTCCCGGGCACCGGCGGAACATGTACGACATCGCTCGCGCCGGCGACCGCTTGTTCGGTCGTTGTGACATTTGCGCCGGCGACGACTGGTGCTTACACATCGCAAGTCGATATCACTTACAACGATGGTGTCACGCCGCAAACATCGTCTCGCGCGCTTGCAGGAACAGCCGTTTCGCCTGCGTCGCTCTCGCTTTCAGACGGACCGACGTATGACTTCAGCACCGTCGCAATCGGGGCCTCGGCCGATAAGACGCTCACTCTGACGAACTCTGGTGGTTTCCAGGCAACGACACTGGCGGGCGTCGGACTTACTGCTCCGTTCACGTATAAGGGCGGCGCGTATCCGGGAACGGGCGGAACATGTTCGTCGTCTTTGAACGCAGGTTCGGCTTGTACCGTGGTCATCACTTACTCGCCAACCACTTCGGGCCTTCAAACTT
>CAJYIL010000192.1 GCA_913774795.1 Pseudobdellovibrionaceae bacterium | reverse complement strand
GATCCCGAGAGATATCCGTTCGTTGCCGACAAACAAGATTACTATGTGTTTCTGGCGCGCACCACTTGGCGCGTAAAGAATTTGAAAACCGCGATCGCGTGGGCGAACGACTTGGGTGTTCGGCTTGAGATCATGGGCGGAAGTGGCGTGTCTCGCGGCAACATTCACTACAACGGTCTCGTCGATGACGCGCGCAAGGCCGATTTGCTTTCGAATGCACGCGCGCTGATCTACCCAACGAACTGGGATGAGCCGTGCGCCGGTGCGCCGCTGGAAGCTCTCGCGTGCGGCACACCGGTCATCTCGTCGGTGAACGGTTGCATGCCGGAGCTCGTGAGACCCGGCACCGGTGTCGTGTGCGGCTCGTACGATGAGTTGTTAAAAGCGCCCGATGTTCTTCGAGGAGTGTCGACTCGCGCATGTCGTGAGTCGGTCGAAACGTTCTTTTCGGTCAGCCGCATGGCTCAGGATTACCTCGCTCTCTTTGATCGCGTGCGCGAGATGGGTGAGCTGGATCACTCGCCTCACTACAACTTCAAACCTTCGAGCGTAAAGCTCTTGTATAAACCGACGGTCGCCAACCGCGTTCGTCTCGCGGTGACGGGAAAAATATGAAATTCAAACCGGAGGTTAGCGTATGAAGGTGATGATTACGGGTGGCGCAGGCTTCATCGGCAGTCACCTTTGCGCGAGATTTTTGAACGATGGCCACCAGGTGGTCGCGTTCGACAATTTGATCCTTGGCCGCCGTGAACATCTTTTTCCGTTCGCCAAGAATACGAACTTCGCTTTCGTAGAAGCCGATCTCATCGATCTTTCAACTGTTCGTCGCGAAATGGCAGGCGCCGATCTCGTGGTACACATGGCCGCCAACTCCGACATTTCGCAAGGTGCGGCCCGCACCGACGTTGACATGCAAAACGGCACGATCGCAACGTACAACGTTCTCGAAGCCATGCGACTCAACGAAGTGAAGCAACTCTTGTTCGCATCGACGAGCGCGATTTACGGCGAAGCTTCGGTGAAGCCAACGCCTGAGTCTTATGGTCCGCTATTCCCGATCAGCTTTTACGGCGCTTCGAAGCTCGCGTGCGAGGCGATGATCTCGGCGTTCTCGCACAACTGCGGGATCAAAGCGTGGATGTACCGTTTCGCCAACATCGTGGGTTCAAACAGCACGCATGGCGCGATTCACGATTTCGTGGCGCGCCTGGTGAAAGAGCCAACGACATTGAACGTCCTTGGCAACGGCACTCAAAGAAAATCGTACCTCCACGTCAGCGACTGCGTTGAAGGCATGCTCTACGGTTACGCGAACGTGCGCGAAGATTTCTCATGTTTGAATCTCGCCTCTGAAGGTGTGACAAACGTTCGATTCATCGCTGAAGAAGTCGCTCGTCAAATGGGCGAGGCAACCGGCGTGAAACCGCAAGTCGTCTTTGGCGAAGGCGATCGCGGTTGGGTCGGCGATGTGCCTTATACGCATCTCGACGGCTCGGCTTACGCTCGCTACGGCTGGAAAGCCCGCATGAATTCCGATGAAGCCGTTCGGCAAGCCATTCGCGAAGTCATCGCGGAGAAAGTCGCACGCAAGTGAAACAAGTCGTCATCTTGGCGGGAGGTCTCGGGACACGTCTGAGACCGCTCACCGAAAAAGTGCCGAAGCCCATGGTGACGGTCTTGGGCCAACCTTTTCTCCACTGGCAGCTCCAAGACTTAAAGGCGCAAGGCTACACGCGAGTCCTCCTTCTCGTCGCTTATCTGGGTGAACAGGTTGAAGCGCACTTCGGTGACGGCTCACGACTCGGCATGAATCTCACTTACGCGTA
>CAJYIL010000191.1 GCA_913774795.1 Pseudobdellovibrionaceae bacterium | reverse complement strand
GGCAAATCGGGATGGTGATCGAGATCGTACATGACCGGCGCCGACTTGCTTAAACCCCACGGGTTCAATGCGAGATTCACTTTGCGGCTTCCGACCTGCGAGCCTTTTGCCGTGATCGAGCGTTCGATCGGCAAGAATTTCTCGTTCGCGAGATAGTCGAAGGCGATTTTCTCAGACCAAACCGCGCAGCCATTTTTATCAGTGTGAAGATCGATGTCGCGTTCTCCGCCCGAGACGACAAACGGAGCCCCTGGCAGTGATTCATCCGTACGGCGGTCTTTTAAGCAAGCCGTGAAAGTATAAAGGCGCGCGGCCGGAATGGTGAAACCACTGACGGTTTCGGCCGTATCCATTGCTGGTCTCACCGCATCGACGTAGAAGCTCGCGGTATCGTCGACCTTCGAGTCGTGGTTTTGCGGCTTCACGCATGCGCTGAGAGCCAACGCAAACACGAGGGTGATTGAGGTCTTTTGTGCGAACAATTTAGAATGACGCATACAAAGTCTCGAATCTCAACATGACGAACGATTGACGAGTCTGAACGAGTGACGAATTGATGAGATCGGCCTGGACGAAACGTCCTCCGATCGCGAAGCCCGCTTTCTTGAAAGCGAGCGAGAGATCGGCCGCCCATCCGGTGCGGTTGTTGTGACCACGATCCGAGCCATTGTAGTAAGCCGGTGCGACATCGGATTCGGCGAAGAAAACTTCGCCCTTCGGCTTGAGATCGATGTCGCCAGGGAGTCCGATTTCTAAACCCGATGAAGCGAGCTGACCTTGATTGTACGACGTCGGAGCTTTCGCGTTTGTGAGAATTTGTCCGTCGAGCGTCCACGCCAGCTGGCGTGCGAGGAGCACCTTCGTGCCACCGCCGTAACCGAAGCCGTTAAATTCGTAGGAGAACTGATCACGCTTGGCCGTCAGTTCGGTGACGGTGTTTCCGAAGAGTTCCGATTGGGTTGCCACGGTCGAAGGGAGATCCCGGAAAGCGTAGTGGAGTCCGAAAACGTTCACGCTGACGCGGTCGCCGAGTTTTGCGCGAACCGTGATCGCTTCAGCTAAGAAGGTGGGCGTTTGCTCAGCTTCTACCGCTTGAGTCGACATCGTCGTTGAGGTCGGGACGGCTTGTTGGGCTTTGAATTCGACGTTAAACTCTTTTGTTCCGAGAAGAACCCGCTCGAGTGCGCCAGGGAACGCTTGCGCGCTCACGAGAAGAGGCGCGTTCAAATGAGCTTGATTGATCGCACCCGCTTGAAGAGTGACTCGCGAGTGCGGTTTGTACTGAACGAGCGCTTCTCGTAAGTTTAATCCGTTTCTCGGAGTATTGTCGCCGAAGCGCGACTGCGCGTATCCCGATTGAAGACTCACGCCCGCATCGGCTTTGAGTTCAAGCTGCGGAAGAAGGCCGTAACGCACTTGACCCGCGAGCTCGAGGCCCGCGGTTTGAGCTTGCTCTTTCTCATTCGAGAAAGATTCTCCGCCTAGAGACATGCTCCAGCCCGCTTCGATCTTTTTGACAGGGAGATTTGTTTTAAGCGCGGCTTGCGGAGCCTGTTGAGGTGCCTTATTACCCGCGTTCGGACCTAGGTTTGTCGGCTGCGCATGCGCTACCGATGCCATGATCATCGCGATCATCGCAACCGAGCTTCGTGTGTTGACAGCCAAACTGAAGCGCATGGCGCCTCCCTCTGACCAACTTAGAGTCCAAGAAGCGTGCTTAGCGCGTCTTCACGGACTGCAACCTAAGTAGCTGAATTTGGATGTTTTTTAGGTGTTGTAAGCCTCAACAACTGTTGAACCTTCGAACGCGAGCGACAATTTGGGGCCTTCTAGCCCTTCGCGCTTTCCAAAAACCGAAGGGCCCGAATCCCGAACCACGAGAACGATTCTCCATCGACAATCACCACACACGCGTTGGGAAGATCAGGTGTCTTTGTCTCAAAAGGATACGGTTCGCTCGAGAGGAGCACCATCGCGTCTTGGGGCAACTCCTCGAGCTTCGGGTATTTCGCGCCCGGCTCGACAACTCGAAGCTGAGTCAATCCCACTTCACGCAACATCGACGCGATGAATGTGCGTTGACCGACGACCATCCACGGATCTTTCCAGATGACATAAACAAATTCTGTTTTTAGGCTCGGTTGTCCGCGAAGCGTCTTCAAAATCCCGGCAAAATGGTTATGTTTCACGGGCGCGGGCTTTTTGAGAACGTCTTCGAACGCTTGAGCCCAATCGCGAAGTTTCAGCGTGGCATTTTCCGGTGATTCGATCGCGCCAGCGAGCGCGCGAAGTTCGCGCGGAACGTCTTGCACGTCTTCAACATGCGTGACGACCACGTTCGAAATCGTGCGGGCGATTTCAAACATCTCTTTCGTGTTCTCTTCACGGTCGAGCACGATCAAATCAGGCGCGAGATCTCGCAGCTTCTTTTCGTTGAACGATTTTGTGCCGCCAACGCTTTCAATCGCACTCACGAGGCCTTGCGGATGAATGCAAAACCGCGTACGACCGACCACTTGCACGCCCGCTTCGATCAACGTTTCGGTCCAGCTCGGAACAAGTGAGACGACCCGTTTCACTTCACGTCTTTGAGCTGGCCCGGACAAACCGGCGAGAGAATTGTTAAAAGGTCAGCGCGGTTGAGTTCTGCCGAAGCCATGAAATCGACATCGGACTGGCGCGGTTTCGAGAACGTCGAAGTCGTGGTGACTGGCGCGGCCTGAGCGGCTCCGCACGTTGTCGCCTCTTTCTCGGCGTCGACAAGGCCTAGAAGATTGCCAACCCGTTTTGCGAACGCAGCACACGCCGGCGCATTGACGATTGCCCGTTGGTTGCGTGCGCACTCGCGGAGTTGCGCGAGAGACTCACGCCCCGGAAACTTTTGGCGGCACGCGATCTCGTCGGCTTTTTTACCGAGCGGATAAAACAGGGGGCGCGTCGGAAGTTCGTCGAGAGTGAAAAAGTCGTCGGCACCTTGGCGCCCGCGAACGATGTGGAGCGATTGATCGGCGACTGGCGCCCGCTCGCCGCTGGTCTCGAGTTGATCGTCGAAGACGTCACCGTTTTCATCGTTAAAAACAAAACCCAGGTTGAGATGCAATTTGGCCGAGCCCAGTTTCGAGCGCGCGAAAATCTCGGACGTCGCACTCCCGCACACATTGGCGAAGATCAGACGAAATTGCTCCCGATCTTCTTTACTCAGAGTCATTGCGGCTTGAAAGCCGATCGTCATCGCCAAGCGAACGTCTTCACTGGTCTCGCCACGTTTCTCGCTTTGATCTTTCTGAACCGAAAAACTAATCGGATACGTCACGGGAGTGGGCGTCGCGGAGCCCGCCGCAATTTCACAGATGACGACTTTGTTCTTAGTACCCAGCTTTAATTTCTCAGAGGCGCGAAGAGAATCGGTGCACGTCGAAACTTTTTGCTGAAATTCGCCGGCCGCACTCCCCCGCGGAGTGATCGAGGTTTTCTTCGCGCCATTCGGTGAGCACGCGACGATGACGGCAACAGCCGCGAGAGTGGTGAGTGAGAATGTAAAACCGCTAGATGTCGAACGCATAGACTTTAAAAAACTCCGCAGAGGGTGAGAATGCGTAAACCAGTGCAACCCCTGAGCCCAAGTGTCGAAAATCTAGCCAAGAGTGTCATCTCTTCTAATGCGTTTCTCCCGCGTCCGACTGCCCCCATCGTTTCATGGTCAGGTCCGAAGCCGGTCACCCTTGCACTCGAGAGCACGTCGCGAAATGTCATCTCGGCGACCGAAGATGACACCGAAGGCTAACGCCCCTACGATCACCGCGTAACGCGACTTCGAGAAAGGCTTCACCCATGACTCCGTTTCATCCGATGCGAAATCTCCCAGCGAAAGCGCAATTCAAAAAAGGCGACGTTTTGGTGGTCTTCGGAGAACTTTTCCAGCGCGGTTACGCAAACGGCATCGTCGATGAAGCTGAGAAAGCCGGCTTGAAGGTCATCTATTCAACGGTCGGTCGCCGCGACTCGGATGGCCGCTTGCGTCCACTGAATGAAGAGGAGCTCGCGCAAAAACAAAAGCCTTTGGTCAACGTCCCTCTTGAGGCCGGCTTCGACATGGAACCTGCTCAAGACGGAACAACCCCCGTTCAGCAATTAGCCGGCGTGAAGTTGGGAACTTGGCAAGACGCGAAGATGGACTTTGCGAAGCTTGAGCAGTCTCGGGCGGCGGGTCGCGAGCGCTTCCGCGCAAACACACAATCGTGGCTCAAAGAAGTCGAAGCGCAGATCCCCAATGGTGCCAACGTTATTTTCGTGCACACGATGGCCGGAGGCGTTCCTCGCGCAAAAATTATGATGCCCGTGATGAATTGGGTGTTTAAAGGGGTTGGCGATCGCCATTTGTCATCGAAGACGTTCTGGGACTCGGACATGGGCCGCTTCTGCGCAATGAGTTTCGAAGACGTGACGGCCAACACCTTTTCCCACTTGCTCGAGCTGTCGAAACCGCTCAAGGCCAAAATCGAGAAAGGTGGCGGGCGAGTTTGTTATCAGGCCTTCGGTGCCGTGGTAACCGAAGGC
>CAJYIL010000190.1 GCA_913774795.1 Pseudobdellovibrionaceae bacterium | reverse complement strand
GTGCGATTCACATCGCGCGCCTTTTTTTACGTCTTCAGACTCGTCAAAGGAAAGTCACATGCGTTACGGATACGCGTTCGTCGCCCTCATCCTGCTTCAAGCCTTCAATGCAATGTCGTCTCAGTCGTCGATCGATCCGCAAGGGGCGCAAGCCTCCCAAGCGACCGCACGCACACGCCTTCTCGTTTCGGGCGACGGTGAACTCGCCGACGGGGCGACTCTCTCGATGAAGACGCTCATTGGCGGCGCGATTGTTCGCGTCGAAAAAGAAGAGCGCGGAGAAGTTGTCGAGTCGACGATCCAGTCGATCACGAATAACGAAGCGGCGAATCTTCGCGCGTTGATCGCTGGCGCAAGTAAGGAGTGCCCCGTGCAGCTCACGTTCGTCCAAGACCAACTCGTTCAGGCGAAATCGGTCTGCCAATGACATTCAATCTCGAAGGTTCCGAATTTATCGAGCTTAAAAATCTGCTGAAGGTGATGAGCCTGGTTGAGACGGGCGGAGAAGCCAAAGCCGCAATCGAAAACGGCGAAGTCAAAGTCGACGGCGAAGTCGAAACGCGCAAGGGCCGCAAGGTTCGCGCAGGACAGACCGTCGTCTATCAGAAGACGTCAGTGACTGTTCAAGAATAAAAAAAGGCGAGCTCTTCAGCTCGCCTTTTTCAGTTTAGCCCCGGGGGCTTTTCAAACTTAGAAGTAACCTTCGTCGTCGTCTTCTTCTTCAGAGTCGTCAGAGTCTTCGTCGTCGTCATCCGAAGCGTGGTTTGAATTCGAACCCATCTCTTCTTCGGATTCTTCTGTTTCGTGCGAGTGAGATGTCGTCTCTTCGCCTTCGTCTTCAGATTCGTTGTACGACTCGTGACCTTCTTCGTTCTCCATCATTTCGTCGTTCATTGGAGCCGGAGCTTTTTTCGGTGCTGGCGATTTCTTTGGAGCCGGAGCTTTTTTCGCAGCGGCTTTCTTCGGTGCAGCTGCTTTTTTAGCAGTTGCTTTTGGAGCGGCTTTTTTTGCCGTCGCTTTTG
>CAJYIL010000189.1 GCA_913774795.1 Pseudobdellovibrionaceae bacterium | reverse complement strand
GAGTTTGCGATGAAAGCCATCTGGGGCATGGCTTCGGCGTATCTTCGAACGCGTTCTTCGCTCTCCTCGAGAGCTTGTTTTGTCAAAACGGTCGACGTGACGTCGACTGCGTGATTCAGAACACCGTAGGTTTTGCCTTCGTGATCGAGAACCGGAACGTAGGAGAAATTGTAGTAACGGTCTTTCAGCTCGCCTGACTGCGCGTCGCGAATTCGGGTGCGATGTTCGACGGCATGATAAGGAACGCCGGTTCGCAGAACGTTGAGCAGAATGCGCTCGGAGTCTTGTCCCTTCATCTCCGGCTGGGCTTCCAGGAGCGGAAGGCCAACTAACTGGCGCCCCGGGAAAATCGCTTGGTAGGCCGGGTTCACGAGTTCGAGGATGAGGTCTTCGCCTTGAAAGAGCACCAGTGGTGCGGGCGTCGCTTCGAACACTTTCTTGATCTTCTCCCGCTCAAGCGACAGTGAGCGATCAGCCGACTCAAGATCGTGGCGGAGCGTGACGGCGTCTTCCCGAGCGACCGTCGCACTCTTTGTCATTTCGGCGAGACGAGCTTGAGTTTGTTGAAGCTTTCGGTTGCTGAGCCGAAGTTCCATCATCCGCACCGCTTGCTTCGCGAGAAGCGCCATCTGATCGAGTTGCTGGGGGCTTAGTTTTCGGGGAACACGATCAATCGCGCAGATGGTCCCGATTTTGAACCCGTTTGACGTGATGAGCGGCTGCCCGGCGTAAAAACGGATACTTGGATCAGACTGAACAAGCGGGTTTTCTTTGAACAAAGGATCGAGAGACGCATCGTTGACGACGTAAACATCTTCGCCTTCGATAGCGTGCGTACAGAACGAGATATCCCGCGCCGTCTCGCTCTCTTGCATGCCGACTTTTGCCTTGAACCACTGTCGGTCGCGGTCAATCAATGAGATGAGCGAAATAGGGCATCCCGTGATCAACGATGCGAGTTCCACCAAATTATCGAAGTCGGCTTCGGCTTCGGTATCGAGAAGATCGAGCGATATCAACTCTTGGAGACGACCTTCTTCAGTCTTTGAAAGCGGGGCTTGAGGCATGTCGAAACCGTAGCACGCGAGTCAGCGAGTTGGATTGCACAATTTTGGACACTTTTGAGTCGAAATGGGGCGATCGGAAATTGGGCCTTGGCCGAGACATGAGGTGAAAAACTGCGTGCCGACATCTTGGGCCTGTGCCAAACTCTCACGCATGACGGCCATGACCGGTCCTAGTTTCGAAGATGTGAAGCGCCTTCTACCGAAAGTGCTCAAGCAATCGGGTCTCACGCTCGTTTTGCTCCACTTTTTTCGCGAAGCCTCGCTCCAACTTTTGAATTACGTCACATCTCAGGTTCAGGCTCAGGGCCGCGAAGATATGAGTCTTCTGATCGGCATCGTCGGCTTGAATTTTCTTTGCGAAATTCTTTGGTCAGCGGTTTGGTCATTTGCGCTCATCAGCGCCGTTCGGGGTGCGATGCGAGATGAGCCGCTTTGGTCGGAGAGAAGCGCACGAGACTTCAATCAGCTCCTCATCGAAGGTGTTCGCTCAATGGCGGCCGTGCTTTACCGGCTGCCTCTTGCGATCATCCCGGGTCTCGTTGAACTTCTTCGCCTCTTATTTGTCCCCCACGTTGTGCTTTTAGAACCAAATTACCAAGAGGGTCGGGTCGACGCCTTGAAGCGGTCGCGGGCGGCCATCAGGCAAAAATGGTTCCTCATCTTGATTATATCGCTCATGAGCTTGTTCTTGAACTCGGTTGTCGATTTGGCCACCCAAGGCACGCAAGGCGAGACCTACTTCTGGCAAGTGCCGCATCTGTTTTTGCTTTCGAGTGTTTTGACGCTCGCAATTAACCTCGTGTATGAGGTTTACCTGGTTGCCCTCTTTCTTCGACTGATGATGCGTACGCCCGAATGAGCTAAGACGTCTTGGCTCACGCAGGTGCGCGACGCCAGGAGCCTTCACGCCGTGCTGATTTTCAACTGGACACAAATTAAAGAAAAAGATCGCGGACTCACCTTCGATGACGTCCTCATCGTGCCCGCGAAATCCGAAG
>CAJYIL010000188.1 GCA_913774795.1 Pseudobdellovibrionaceae bacterium | reverse complement strand
AGTCAATCAACACCTGGGATCTTTTAATTGCGCGTGTGCTGGTGCATCCTCGATTTTTACTTCACTTCGAGCGAGACGGCGTCGCCGCTCCCGATGGAAGCTACAGCTTAACCGACTTTGAGATCGCCTCGCGTCTCGCGTTTGTTTTTTGGAAGAGCGCCCCGGATAAAATCGCCTTAAATGCGGCCGCGGCTGGTTCGCTGAAAACGCAAGCGGGCTTAAAAGCCGAGATCACCCGCCTTCTCAGCTCGCCGAAAGCGCGCGCGGCTCTCTGGCTTTTCTATCAGCAGTGGCTGGGAGTTTCGCGACTTCCGCAGGCCGGGAGCTACGATCAAGGAGCGCCCTATCAAGCCTTCGCGGCACCTTTCTCGACCGCGTCCTTAAACTCCCAATTCGGTAACGCCGTCGTCGAAGATGGTCAGCAATATCTCGAGTATTTGACTTGGACCGAGCCCCAAAAACTCGAGATCATTTTCCGGAGCCCGCTCATCTTTACGACAAACGCCACACTCGCGCAGATTTACGGAGTCACGCCGCGAGCTAGCGCCAGCGCGCCTCCGGTGACTGATCCGACCGGGCACTTCATGGGCATTTTGTCGCGTGCTCTGATTACGCAACAAAAGCCTTCGAATAACGGAGATATCAACCCCATTCAGCGCGGCGTTTTCATCCTGCAAAACCTTTTGGGGATCGAGCTCGGCCAGCCGGCAAACTTCGCCGATCAACAGCAAGCTCAACTTGTGATCCCGGTCACCTCGAGCACGCGACAAGAAGTTCAGACCAAGACCGGTCAAGGAACGTGCATCGGATGTCACACGACGATCAATCCGGTCGGTTACGGGCTCAATCACTTCGACGCCCTCGGCCGCTACATCGACACGGAAAAGCGTTTCAACTGGAAAGACGGGATCGCACAAGCGGTCGCGACAAATCCGGTTGATTCGAACGCGATTCTTCCGCTTGGAGGCGTCGCCTACAACGTTCAAGATCTTCCGACCCTCGTGAACGCAATGGTCTCGAGCGGCAAACTCTACGATGGATTCGCGAATTACTACTTCCAATTCGCATTCGGTCATCTTCCACAATCGCCTTCGGATTTGCGGCTGATCAAACAGCTTGCTGATTCGTTGAGAACGAAGACGGTGCGCGACTCGCTCGAGCAGTTGGCGCTATCACCCGATTTCCTGAAAACTCAAACGGCAATACCTTAAGGAGCTTGCACATGAAACTGCGTTCAAGCGCATCCAAGCACGTTTCTTTAAATTCACAGTCGCGCCGCATGTTCTTGCGATCGGCCGGAGGCCTTGCGCTCTCACTCCCGTTCATGCCTTCGCTCTTGAGCTCGGGTGCGGCGCAAGCAGCTGCCAGCAAACCGCTTCGCTACGTCACGTTCTTTACGAGCTACGGAGGACTTCAACACCGCAACTGGGGCGGCACGAATTTACCGCAGACTCCTTTTCAGCTTTATTCGAATCACACCGCTCGAGTGGCTCCCCTCTCGTCGCTCACGCAAAACGGCGCACTTTCGTCGGTGCTCGGATCAAACTATCAAACTCTTTGGGGCTCGATGAACCTGATCATGGGCTCCGACCAGCCTTATTACATCGGCCACAATCGCGGCGTCGGTCTCGGTGGATTCGTTCGCTCTTATCCCGGCCAGGCCGTGATCACCGATCAGGGTGACTTTGCAACCGAGCGGGGGCTCGCTGAAGAAATCCCGACTCTCGATCAAACGATTGGCTTCGCGGGAGGAAATGGAATTTACGGCTTGGGACTGGGAGGTCGCCGTCGGTTTCTCAACATCTCCACGAGCTGGACATCGAGCTCTTGGGGCCGCGATGACTTTTTCTCGAAAGATCACATCGGCCCTCGAGATCTGATGAATACGCCGTCCGGAATTTTTTCTTATCTTTTCGGATCAGTCCAATCTCCGAATTCGCCCAATCCTCTCTTGAATTTGGTGAATGAGTTTTGGCCCAGCGGTCGTGAGTTGATCAAACGCCTCTCGGGCGATGATAAGGATTCGGTCGAGCGGCTTTTCTCGCTCGCGCAAGATGCCGCCAACGATTATTCGCTACCGGGCCCCGACACGCGAGGAATCAATCCTCCGTCAGGCAATCTCGACCAAGACGGCCCCGCTCGCTTGAATATGTTGGCCGACATCATCGCGCTGGCATTTAAATCCGATGTCACGCGCATCGTAAATGTCCACTCTGACATGGTCGTCAACGGTTATGATTTCCACGCCGTCAGTCACGCGCCTTCGAATGCCGATCGTGATGCAGGCCAAAGCCAAATGGTCGAGATTCACCAAAACTTGTCGAACAACTTTTTCGCCCGTTTGGGAGCGAATCTTCTCCAGCAGGATCCGTTTGATCCGTCGTCGACGATCTTGCGCAATTCACTCTGCTACTGGACAAAAGAAAACAAAGTCGCGCACGACATGATGACTCTTCCCACGCTTCTGATGGGTGAAGCGGGAGGTCGTCTTCAAACCGGCAACTTTATCGATCTTCGCGACCTCACCCGAAACGTCGGCACGGATGCAACCGGCGACCGCATTTATCCCGGTGATTTGCAGAACCGGCTCTGGGCTTCCATTCTTTACGCGATGAATATTCCTCGAGCGACCTACGAGTTTGCCCGCGGAGGCACGCCGAATACCGTTTCTCTGGAGAAGGGCTACGGTCAGGTGCTTCGACTGCCCGCGCGCACCTTCTACTCGATCGCCGATTATCATCACGAGAAGATCGGTGAGCCTTATGAGTTTCTGACGAAGGCAGGTGTGCAATGGGGTTGATCGCTCGTCTGACATCGCTCGCGGCCCTCGCGCTGACGATTGTTGGATACCAAAATTGTTCAAAGCCGTTCGCTGCGTACGACTTTGACGCCAATGGCTCGGCATCGCTCGGCGATGTCGTGCCGACACCGACTCCGAAGCTCGGCAAACAGCGCGTCTTCTTGGCGACAGGCCACATGGGACGCACGGTCTACTCGTGCGATGACGGAATCACGTGGATCGGCGATCGATCAGACGACGCGACCGATTACTGCGCCACTCACGACTGCGACCACACCGCTAGTTCGAGCCGAGGGCTCGCCGCAGGCGATGGAGTCTTCTATGCAAATTTCGGTTGGGGTTATAACGGCTCGCTCCGGCGCACGCAGAACGGGAAAGATTGGACGACACTTCGCTCCGACGGCTGGGGTCCCGGAGTGTCGTGGGTGCGCGGTCAACTTTATCTCGCGTGGAATGGCGGCCAGATTTCGCAAGATGAGAAGACGTGGTCTGCCGGAGGAGCTCTCCCTTCCCTGGATCATCCCCGCTTTCACGTCGAAAACGGAGAGATCCTCGCGATGAGTTCGCAAGGAGGAACCTTCGCTTTTTCGAATGACGGCGGCACGACCTGGACCGCCCGAAGCGCGCCAACTTGGGCGGTCGATGTTGCGAAAAACGGGAGCACCTTCGTCGCTATCGGGACAACCGATACGAACGGCGCTCTGCCAAATCGGTTTCTGACTTCACGCTCAACTGATGGCGGCCTCACCTGGACCGATCTCGAAATCGGAACCGATAACTACTGCTCAATGTGGCGCGTGCTTTACGACGGATCAAAATTCGTCGCGTTTCAGTCGGGAGCAGGCGGG
>CAJYIL010000187.1 GCA_913774795.1 Pseudobdellovibrionaceae bacterium | reverse complement strand
GAAAACTGAGCTGCGAAAGCCTCAAGCTCATCTCGAGCGGCTTCAACTGATTCAGGCCGAATCGTCATCAAAAACGTTAAGAACTTGCGTTGATCGATGGGCTGCTGAAGGCCTTCGGCCGCACGCGCAAGCGCGTATCGGTGAAAATCGCGGATGCGCTCGGAGGCGACCGGGCTCTCAAATTTTAAGTAGCCGCTCACCTTCAACCACTGATCGCCCTCGCGACGAATGAATCCGTGCGTTTGCAGCTGATCGATCGCGCGTTCGATCTCGGTGAGAGAAACTCTGAGGCGCTGCGCGATTTCGGGTCGTGAGAGCGAAGTTCCGGTTAAAAATTCGATGAGCGCCGCATGCGTGGGTTTGGAGAGCAGAAAGTCGCCAGACTTGTTCGTTTGAAAGTCGCGCTGGGTTTTCTTGAGCTCAACGCGTTCGGCGGCTTCGGTTCGCAGTTTTTCGTTACGACCGCTGCGAGTTCTGACGAGGTCAAGGAGGTAGCCCGTTTCGGCCGCACTCAAGCCTAACACTTCGCAAATCGATTGCGCCGAGACCATCGAGATTGTTTGGCCGTTGAGAATTTCAGAGAGTCGGGAGTGGCTGAGACCGAGGCTTTTCGCGAACGCGCGAAGGGAGTAGCGGGGATTGCGCGCGCGCCGGTCATCGAATTGTGAGCCAAGAAACTCGTTGAAGGTGTCGGCGGCAAAAACGTTCATCAGGCGGATTTAGATCAAGCGACGAATTGGCTCGTCAACGTTATTCAGGCTTTGACCTTTACAGGCTCAGGATGCGATCACGTCAAGCCATGAAACAAATCGTGTTGATGGTCGTGATCCTAACAATTTGCAATATATCTCGCGCCGCCGAAGTGATGGTGGCGGGCGGAGCGACCGGAGTGGGTGACGGAGGTCACGGGGTCGTTTGTACCTCACCGAGCGGGAGTCGCACGTTTGAACTTCTCGATCTCGTCGAAGGCTTGCAAGCTCGCGGCGAGCGCTTCGATTTCATGTCGTTTGAGACCTCTTACACCGATGAAATTCACGCCCTTCAATCTGCGTTCGAAGCCACGACAGGCGTGACGGCCTTTCGCGAAAATTTCGCCTCTGCCACTAACCTGAGACCGGTCTTGCGCGATGGGCTTGCGCCGTCTTTTGATTTTCTTCCTCTTGCGCTCGAATTAAAGCCCGGCTGCGAGTTGCGGCAAATCGGCTTTCGCTACTTCGCTTTTTCACGCGCGCTCGTCGAAGTCGACCTCGAAGCCTGGCAGGCGTTCGATGCTCGCCGGCAGGCGCTGCTGATGATTCACGAGGCCTTACACGATCGATTCCCGAGCGGGCTCGAAGGGGCGACGGCTCTGCGTGAAGTCGTCGCTTTCATCGCCTCACCCGTCGATGTCCAAATCAAAAACGCCGCGCATATTCGCCGCGTGATCGAAGAGCAAATGCGGCTCGCTTTTTTGCAGTCGAACTAAGGATCAGAAACCAAGAGCGATTGAATCTCTTGGTACGAGCGGCCTTCGATAATCTTCTCGATCACGGTCATCGCGCTCTGAAGCTTTTCGAAGAAGTGACCGCCCTCATGATTGCCGATTACGAATCGCTGAGGGTGCGTCGACCACGCTTGCAGCACACGCTCGTTGAGCTTCCAGGCCTCTTCGAACGATTCGTTACGGAGCGGATTGGTCAAATCATAAAACGAAGCGGGCGCCGTATCGAGATGGATGATCCAATCGTAGCGAGCGACTTCGTCTTCAAACGAAGAGCCGACGGCCGCCAAGAAATCGCTGGCCGGCCCTGGGCCCGGCCAGTAAGCCACGCCGTCAAGTGAGCCGCGATCGCAAACGATCAGGCGGTCGGGATTTTCACTCACGAGAAGGTGCTCGAGTTCCCGCTGGAGGAGAAAGATCGCCTTTTGCTGTTGTTGAACACCCATCACCGTTTTTCGGCGAGGCCAACCGCCGCCGAAAACGATTGAAGCCGCCTCTGGCACGACCATGACGTGAGAGGCGAACTCTTTTTGAATGGCGTTTGCGAGGGTCGTTTTGCCGCCACTGGGGCCACCGGTCAGAACGATTTTGGGAGGGCGCTGAGCGATCATCAAGTTCACTTCCGGTCGCGCGATTAAATTTCGCAGATAGAAAACAGGGCTCCGTGATCGGAGAGTTTATCCCACGGGGCCTGTACGAAACATTTGGCTTCGACGGGTTTTAATCCGCGGATGTAGATGCGATCAAGCGGCAAAAACGGAAACCACGCGGGAAATGACAGAGCATGGCGTCCGTGAAGCGTTGCAAAGACTTCGTTCACGCCAAGCTCGTTTTCCAGGTGGTGCGAGGCGTTCTCGCGCCAGTCGTTGAAATCGCCCGCGATGATGAGCGGGGATTCGTCAGGCACGTGTTCGTGAATCCGTTTGACGAGCCGAGCATATTGATTGGCGCGCCCGCGTTCGAAAAGATCGAGATGAAGGCAAATCACGTGCAGCGCCGGGCGCCCTTCGCCGAGATCGACACTGGCGTGAAGGAGCCCCCGTCGTTCAAGCTTGTTGTTTGAGATGTCGATGTTTTCGTACATCTGAAACGGGCGTCTCGACATGATCGCGTTGCCATGGTGACCCTCGGTGTAAATCGCGTTCTTACCGTACGCGAAATGCGGCCAAAGGCTGTCGGCGATGTACTCCAGCTGTGAAGCCATCGGCCAGTCTTTGACCTTCTTCGCTTTCTTTCGGTGCTCGCCCTGGACTTCCTGCAAGAAGACTAGATCCGCACCCGCATCTTTGATCGCTTGGCGTATCGATTCGAGCACGAAGCGGCGATCGAAAATCGAGAACCCTTTGTGAATGTTGTAGCTTAAGATGCGAAGTTTCTCGGACGCCATGACTCGATTATATCCAATTTTTCAGGAGAATCGAGACGAGTCGGCCGAGAAAGGCGGTAAAGCCCCCTCGAATGGTTGTGACTTCTTCGCTCTGTTTCAGATCGCGTTCATAGGCTGCCAGCAGCTCCGCGCGAGTCGATTCGCGCGCGAGAACCGCATCGACCTCGAAGTCGTGCACGATGCTGCGACGATTAAAATTAGAGGATCCAACGATCGCCCAATTGTCGATCACGGCTGTTTTCGCATGCAGCATGCGCGGCAAATATTCGTAGATTCGAGCGCCGTTCTTCTTCACCACGGCGTAATAAGCCGTCGCAACCCATGGCATGAAGAAGACGTCAGAATGGCGCGGAACGAGGATGCGCACGTCGGCCCCGTTCTCCGATGCCTTTTGGAGGGCGCGGATCAAGGAGACTGAAGGTGCAAAGTATGCGTTCGTGACCCAGACACGGCGCTTTGCCCGAGAAATTCTCCGTATGAAACTGCGGTAGGCCTGCTTGCGCAGTCGTCTTGTATGGTTGAACCGAATGTACTTCGAGAAAGGGGGCGTGGGTTTTTCTCTGGTCAAACGCTCCATCCAACGCGGGCGCGCCAGCGCGTCGTGCGAACGCTCCCAGACATCCTCGAAGGCCGCTCCTATTTGGTCCATGGGCCCGCCCTCGAGACGAAGGCTCGTATCGCGCCACGCCCGGCGGCCGACGATCGATTCACAGTGATCGCTCGTGATATTCACGCTGCCGACGAAAGCAATTTTCTGATCGATGAGAACCATCTTGCGGTGATCACGTCGATTAAATCTCGAGATGAACGCTCGGCCCTTGAGGTACCGCATTGGCTTGGGGAGTTGAACGAGACCGAGGTCGATCTTCAGTCGCGTCCAAAGATTCTGGAATAAGACGGGGTGATACACCCGCACCCCGAGCCCCTTGGTTTCAAGCAAAGGCGCGTTTCGTTCAAACCATCCCGAAGCCCCGATCCCGTCGACGATCAGCCTGACACGAACACCGCGGCCCGCCGCCGACACAAGTGCCTGCGCGACGCGCTGGCCGATCTTGTCGTCCCGGTAGATGTAAGTTTCAAAATCGATTGTCGAACGTGCGGTCTCGATCTCCCGAAGAAGAGAATCGAAGAACGCGTCGCCATCGAACAAAAGAGTTTCAGATGACCAAGGCGACTCATCCGATGTGACGTGAACGGTTGGACTCACTTCTCTCCAAACGCGAGAGCACGAAAACCCTCGAGTCGTTTCTGGACGTCGGCGGGCACGTTTGTTCCGCTTGAGCCCGAATAGCCGACTTCGACCGCGTCTTTGAGTTTCGCGAAACACTGGCGAGCTTGCTCGGTCATCGGCTTCACTCGGATGCACTGCTCGTAGTACGTCTCGTGCATCGTCCAGAAAGATGAATCTCGCGTCGCTTCGCTCGCGAGTCCCGAAAGATAAAGGGCGCGTGCCGAGAGTTCATCGGTGCGCTCAGGGCGTTGAAGCAAGTCGTGCAAAAGGCCAGACGCCCGTTCGTAGACCATATCTTGTGGAGATTCGAGCGAGTTCGCCTTCTGCGCTGAGGCAATGAGAGCTTCGGCTTGAGTGAGCTCTTCGAGTGCGCTTCTCGGTGTCTTTGAGGGCTTTTCTTTTTTCCAGGCCTCGAGCGATTTTTTAAAAGCCGAGACTGATTTTCTAAACTGCGGTTTCAGCGCTTTGTTCTTCTCGATCGTCTTGATCAAGCCGAGAGCCTCATTCGGATCTTTGTGCACGCGCACGCTAATGCCGAGGGCATCGCGAGCCGCAGCTTCGTAAGCGAATGAATCGGACTTCGCAAGCTCAGTCTCGGAGAGAGCCTGTTTGTAACTCTCAAGCGCAGGCTCAAACTGCCGAGTCGCGGCTAAGAACTCCGCGCGGTCGAGCGGCTTTAAATCTTTCAGCTGAAAATCGAGGGTCAGGCGAGGAAACTCCGGACCGTTCTTTGTTTGCGTGTGGCACTGAATGCAATACGAAGTCGTGTCGCTTAAGATGCGGCGGGCGTAATCGCGATTGCCGTTTTTCAGCGAGGCTAAAGCGCGGCCGAGATCCTCATCGAAGAGTTGCGAGACGACTTTCATCGACGGATCGTTGTTAGGCATCTCGCCCGTTTTCATCGAGTGCGCGAGACTCTTAAGCTCTGCGGTGTCTTTTTCGATTTTCTCGAAGTTCTCTTCTGCGGAGAACTTCTTTGGGCTCGCAACAAAAGGCATCAGGTTCGTGAGCACGGCTGAGAGTCGCTGCATTTTTGCCGGCCAGTCTTGTGGAGGCCGGCCGGCGGTCGAGTCTTGAGTCGGGGCGGGATGCGAGCACGCGCTTACGGCGCTCCAGCAAAGAAGAATAAGAATTCGAGAGAGGCGGCGTTGAAGATCCAAAATGTGAAACTCCTGACTCTGCGATTCGTCCTTGACGTCTCACAAGCGAGACGGCGATCCGGCGATCAAAAGCGGATAAGGACTTGTTCGAATCAGATCACGCGTCAGACGGGCAGGCAACCCTGCGGGAGCAGAATTGAGCATCGCGATGACGGGGCACGCGGCATCTAAGAGACGTGCATAATCAAGGAGCGCCTCGCAAAAAGAATCGCGCATGATCGGAGCCGAAATTCGGGTGTCGACATCGGCGCTTGTTGCCATCGCGAGCCAGGTGCGCGCCTCTTTCGATTTTTCTTCGTCAAACAGTTGATTCACCGAAATCCAGGTTTCGCCGAGGAGAGAAGCTTGCGCCCAGGAGTCGAACGGTGCGGCGGCTCGGTGAAAAAGGTGAAGCGTCAGCCCGCGAGTATGGGCAACTTGAAGAAGATCGCTGAAACTTTCACGTTCCACCGGATGAAAGTCAGTCGGGACAATGATCGCCTTGGGATGGCAGAGATCAGGTCGCTGCTTCGGCCCTGAGATTAAGAGAGGGATTTTACTTTCGCGGATCAGGGTGTCCGCGAAACTTCCCGCAAACCAACGTGTAATCGCGCTACGCGCGTGAGTGCCGATCGCGACGAGGCTCACGCTTTTGCGTTTTGCGTAACGTAAGAGTTTCGAGCAACACTTCGAGGCGTCAGCACTTGATTCAATCAAGACACGAGGCTGCTTCACAATACCGTCACGACGCACCTCCGCGAGAAGCTCATGTTGCAAAAGAGCCATGAGGTTCTGATGAGCACAGGGCTTGATCGCGGCCCTTAGAAAGCTCGAGTACCCTCGCCCCGAAAAGACTTCTTCGCTTAAAACGTAGACGGGCTGAATATCGCAGTCGGGGACATGGGCGCGGATGGCTTGCGCCGTGCGTGCGTGGGACTCGAAGTCTTTTGAAAATGCATCGAGCGCCCAAACGACGAGGGGTCGCTGGAGAAAATGATCTGGTCGTGTGCGCAAAGACTGCAGTCTCACGGAAAATCGTCTCCCGTAGCTGCTGAGTTTAGAGGAGATCAAAAAACGAGGACGCGTCGATATGGTGAAGAAGGCAACACACTGTCGGCAAAAACCTTACCGGCCGCATTTTTACATCGGACGAGGGAACAAAACTAATTTCGACTTTATATGTTCAGGCACCCGAGCTTCGATGATCTCTTTGATGTAAGCCGTGGTGTAACGAGCGCTCGCGTGGATAAACACGATCTTTTCGCCCTGGAACTGTTCGAGTCTCGGAAGAACCTCATCGAAGTGGATATGCCCCCACTCACGAGCGTTCTCGACGGATTTCTTTTGATCCCAGTACGTGACTTCCATGAGTAAAACTTTTGAGCGCCGCACATCAGGAGTGTCGAAGAACTCTATTTTACTATCGCCCGTGAACGAAAGAAGCGGCTCGTTGACGAACTCATCAAGCGTTACGCCTTCTTTACGGAGTCGGCCGAGCTCGGCCGGAGCCAACGTTCGGAACTCGGGCTTCAAGTGCTTTTTCTTCTCATAAATCGTGTAGCCGTGAGAAGCCACGCGGTGATAGGTCGGAAACGGCCTAAAGAAATAAGGGGGTTTCAAGGGATAATCACGCCCGTTCTCAACGCCGCGGAATTGGAAGCGGTATTCATGCTGGTCAATGTGCGCCCATACTTTCATGATGTCGCTCATGGGCTTCACGAGCGACTCGGGCATGTAGACTTGCGGCACGGCTTGAGACTGCATCGACTTCATCGCGATCAAATACGGGAGGCCCGAGGCGTGATCCATGTGTCCGTGCGTAATCAAAATGTTCGGAATCGGAATTTGAAACGGCAAACCTTGCGCGACATCGAAACAGACATCGGCATCCGGGAACGCGACGCTCGTCGTTGTTCCTGCGATTGAATAACCTTGCAGCTTCAAGCCTGCGACCGTGAGATTAAAACCTTTTTCGAGCGACATCGACGGTCGCCTTTCTAGCCCTCGTGCGAGAGCGCTTTCGCCAAAACATCATGACCCAACCAGACAACCGGCGCCTGCAGTGACCAGGCATCGTTGAACATAATAGCGCCAGTTGCGCGGAAAATCTCCTCGCTTAAGACGAACGTGATCAAATCTTTCGGATCTTTATGAAGATCGATGAGGTGCTCGGCCGCACCGATCAGCACTTCCATTTGCTTTTTCGTATTGTGGGTTGGCCACTTGTCGTACTGACTGGTTTCGAGGATCGCGGGGTCGGTGAGGGTGCGATCGGTGAAGCTTTGAATTTGCTCCATCGTCACACCGTCTTTCACCAAGCTCATGCATTTCGCCAAAGCCGCTTTGCCGGTGTTCGCTTTTTTGAGGGCCGTCATGAACGGGTAGAGCGGGACTTCGACGCCGACGAAAATGCCGGTCGAGTTCGTGAGAATCTCGGGGCAATTGTAAACCGTCGCTTTCGTCCCTTGAGCCCAGGCGTCTTCGGCCATCTTTTCGAGTTTGAGTTTCGCCCACCCCTGAAGGTACGGCGAATACGCCTGCCAACGGTACTCTCCGTTCATAAGAACTTCGGTGCCGTGGTAACCGAAGGCCTGATAACAAACTC
>CAJYIL010000186.1 GCA_913774795.1 Pseudobdellovibrionaceae bacterium | reverse complement strand
TGACAACGATGGCGATCATGGCGGAGAAAGACGGCTTGATCCTAAAAGGCATGCGAGCCCGCTTTTCGAAAGAGATGCAGATCACCCCTCACCGCCAGATCGCGCGACTCCCAGTCACGGTCGAAATGCCGGCCGGCCTCTCGTCCGCCAATCGCAAACGCCTCGAAGCCGCCGCCCACACGTGCCCCGTGCACCGCTCGCTCTCACCCGAGGTGCAGGCGCCGATTACGTTTCATTACCCGGATTGAGATCGAAGGGCCGGCGCTTTCGCGCCGGTCACTGGCAGATCAGCTTGACCCAAGTACAATCACGATTCCGATGATTAGCAAAGCTGCGCTAACCGAATATCTAAACAGCATGTAAGGCCACGACTCGAGAAATCGCGAAACTGTTCCGAAGTATCGATCACGCAAAAGCTTATCTCGCAAATCTTTATCTGGTCTGAACTCTGAAACCGCGAAGAACAAGACCGGAATTAAGAGATGGCCAAACTCAGGATGAGCGATCGAAAATAAGCTCAGTAAAAACGCGATAACGACTGAAAGGCGACGGACTGACATTAGCGCCATTATTGACCGATCCCTTTAAATCCGCGGACCATTTCGCGAATTGAATCTGGTCGAACCGGATAGATAACGGGATCTTTTCCAGGCATCTTGAACCTTTCGAATCCCCCAATCGAAGCCGCTTTCGGAAAAGGGTTTTTGCGGGGCCCTGTATCAGATTGCGCTGGGCTGCCGACGTTTCGGTCGTCATTCGGGTTCACCATCGCGTCGCAGCTTTTCGAGCTGACGGTGCATGGATCTTGTCGTTTGGGCTTATCCTCCGGGGCGCTTTTTGGTTTATCCTCGGCGATCTTGGGTTGATTGTCTTCCGTCTTAGGCGTTTCTGTCTTCGGGCTCGACGGCTGAACAACTGATGGCCCATCAACTTTTTTCGGTTGAGGCTCAGCACGACATGACCGCTTTGCGCATTCGGTAAAGCCATGTGCAAGGCCCAATAATCCGCCGCCGATAGTTCCCATCGTCAACCCAATGCCCGCTCCAGGGCCTGCACCAATCCCGGCTGTCGGCATACCTCCAGCAGCTGCGCCGAATGCCGCGCCAGCACCGCCATAAGCGATTCCGACGACGGTCGCGGAGTCGCCAGCGGGGCCCTTACATTGAACGTAGCAGTCGTAAATCTCTTTACTGGTCACACCATAGATCGCGCTTTTTTGTCCGATCCTCTGACGACCGTCTGCGCGCTCGAGGCCGACCAACACGTGAACTCGAGAGCCAGGACCATAGAGCGCAGCAGTGATTCCGCTGATATCCATTCGGCGGAGATCTCGAATCAAACGGGGCATCTTCGACGATTCGCGAACGCCGATTCCATATTTAGACTGAATCACTCCGAGCGTCTCGCGTTTCGAAATGCTCAAACTGTTCGCAATCTCTCGCCAATCGGAGCTTATCGGAAATCCGAGAGCCTCCCGAAGTTTCTTTCCGTTCTCCGGATCGTACTTCTCGATGATGGCCGTCGATGCGCTGACGAAAGCTTTTGAGTCTGTCATAGCGGCAACGTCAGCAAGCGCCAATAGCGGTTTAAAAATAGCTTCGACACCTTCTCTACGAACGGTGTCGACCATCATTTTTTCCATTGCGCCCGAATTAACTTCCGGGTTCCATGCCGCAAAAATTTGCGCTGCGATTCGTGCATCGTTGATGACGTCTTCCGATTCGTCTCCGATCAGCAATCGAACCTGTCGGTCTGGCGCAGCCTTCTGTTCTTCAGAAGGCTGCGACTGCTCCTCAGGATTGAGATTTTGCGTAATCGCCGAGGCAAAGCTCTGCGCAGAAATTAACACCAAGCACGTGAACAGGCTGATAGAAAGTTTCATGATTCATCCTCCGGGCGTGGACCAAGGCAATCGCCGGACCATCCGATCGGACATCTCGAAATCTATGTATTAGATTTGACACCAATTCGTCTTAGAGTCCGGACATGAAATCCGGACAGACGGCCGTCACTCCCCAATCACCGACTTCACCTCCGCAGCGGAGGTGACGGCGATCGGGTCGTCAGGAGAGATCGGAAGAGCGTCGTGTAGGGAAAGAG
>CAJYIL010000185.1 GCA_913774795.1 Pseudobdellovibrionaceae bacterium | reverse complement strand
CACGAGCGCGGCTGTCCTGGTCGTCGCACGAGCGGTGATGACACGCGCGTGGCCGAAGACGACGTTGCGGGCGGTCTCGTGGGGAGTCATTCCGATGGTTGGAGGTCTCTTCATCGTCGTTGATGCCGTGAATCGTGCGGGGGCCTTAAGCCTCGCGAAAGACGCTCTTCAGGTTGCGAGCCAGTGGCCCGAGGTCACCGGAAGAGTTTCGGCGGCCTTCGGCGTCGGCTTGCTCTCGAATATCGTTAACAACTTACCCATCGGTCTCACGGTCGGTGACGCCGTCCACGCGGCTTCACTCACCGAAGCGATTCGCAAGGCGACGCTGATCGGAGTCGACCTCGGTCCTAATCTTTCGGTGACCGGCTCGCTTGCGACTTTGCTTTGGCTGATCGCGCTCAGGCGCGAAGGCCTGCAAGTCGGCTTCTGGCAGTTCTTAAAGGTTGGCGCATTTGTGATGCCGATCACTCTTTTCTTCACCGTTTTGGTTTTGTGAGGTTGAATTCATGGAGCAAAAGTCGACATCGCCCCGGGCTGTTTGGGCCCTCTCGTCTCTCAACTTTTTCATGGCCGACATGCAAGCCGGAATCGGTCCGTTTCTAGGCATCTTCTTACTAGCGCATTCTTGGAATACCGGCTTAATCGGGACAGTCATGACGCTCGGAGGAGTCGCGGGGATGGTGATGACGGCGCCGGCGGGTGCGTTGATCGACGCAACAACCAAGAAGAAACTCTACGTTATCATTTCGGGTGTCGCGACTCTTCTGGCTTCGGGCATTCTCCTCCTAAGCCAAAAGTTTTGGGTCGTGGCTTTGTCACAGGTCGCTACCGCAATTGCAGGTGCCGCCATCGGGCCTGCGGTGACCGGCATTACGCTGGGGATCGCGAAGCAGAAAGGTTTCAATCGCTTCAACGGTCGCAACCAAGCGTTCAATCACGCGGGCAATATGGTCGGCGCGGCGATCTCAGGTTATCTCGGTTGGAAGTTTGGTTTTGTCGCAGTCTTTTTACTGGCGGCACTTTTCGGCGTGTTAAGTATCGTTTCCACGCTTCTGATTCCCTCCGGGGAAATTGACGACCGGGCGGCGCGCGGAATGAAAGGCAAAAAAGACGACGGAGAAAAGGCGAGTGGCTTTAAAACTCTTTTAACATGTAAGCCGCTTCTCATTCTAGCTGCGAGTCTCGCGTTCTTTCATCTCGGAAACGGAGCCATGCTCCCGCTCTTCGGCATGGCCGTGGTTTCGAAACAACACGCAGGAAACGGAACAGGTTTCGTCGCGATGACGATTGTCATTGCGCAGGCGACGATGATTGTCACGTCGCTGATCGCAATGAGGATGGCGGAGAAACAAGGCTACTGGCTGGTCTTGCTGGTTTCGTTTCTCGCGCTCCCGATCCGCGGATTGATCGCATCGCAGTGGATATCTTCGGCGGGCGTTTACCCGGTGCAAATTCTCGACGGTCTCGGCGCTGGTTTGCAAAGCGTCGCGGTCCCAGGTTTGGCGGCGCGAATCCTCAACGGGACAGGGCGAGTCAACGTCGGACAAGGTGCTCTCATGACCGTTCAAGGTGTCGGAGCCAGCTTGAGTCCGATGATCGGTGGATGGATGGCTCAATCGCTCGGGTATCCGACGACGTTCCTCGTCTTGGGGGCGTTTGCGGTGGTTTCGCTGGGACTTTGGTCGTTCTTCGCGTCGCTCATTAAACCCGCGTGCGCGAACGAAGTGCCGCTGGCAGCGACCGCATAAAAAAAAGCCCCGCTCGTTTTCGGCGAGCGAGGCTTGCGTTTTGGCTAAAATTTATTTGCGGATCATCGGATTCGCCGTGCCGGTCAGAATCCAATCTGCGAGATCGTTCTGATTGCGCAGATTTGCGTAACCGAAAACATACCCTTCAGTTTTACGTTGCTCGACGTATTGGCTGTCGATCCACGTGTAAACCGGCTTTTTCGCTAGCGAAGGAACCGGCAACAACTTCACGCCGAGTCGCGCGAGAAGAAGGAGGATACGGGAGTCTTGAACCTTCGAGGGATTTTTGGAATCGAACGCAACCGACGGGGAGTTCGAGAGGACGACTTTCTTCACCATCCGATTGAGGATTTGCGTGCCATCTTGTTTGAAGCAAGAACCCCATGATTTATCACCTGCTTTGACGAAGTCTTTGCACGGCTTAAGAGCTTTTTCGAGCTGGCTGTCGCCGAATGTCGCCCACGATTTGCGAGCTTTTTCACGTGCGGGCAAATTATAGAATGCGAGGCGCGAATAAAAGATCGACGAACGGATCGCGCTCTTCTCTTTCGCGGTAAATAGGTTTGAATCATTAGAGAGAACAACTAAGAGTTGGTTTTGGAAGAATTCGCGACGTGATTCGAGTGCTTCGATGTACTGAGTGACTAAGAAGTCGAAAACGTCAAAGGCAGGAGATGCCACTCCCAGAACGCTTCCGGCTTGACCGAGAAGTGCCTTCACGACTTCGGCGATATCTTGTTCGCGGTCGAACGCCGTCGCTTGCGAGGGAGCAGCGAGGAGTCGGAACAACTTAACTTCGAGGATTTTCTTTTTCGCTTTTGCGTATTCTTTATCGAGACGTGCGTCGTTCAGCGTCGTCGCGTTGAAGTCGTTCTTCAAATAGGCTTTTGCTTGGTCGAGAGTTTTACGGTCTTCGGCCTTTTCGGGCGTCGGTGCTCCGGCTTCGAGAGCCATGACCCCGTTCGATTGCGCTTGGTATTCAGGAACCGCGAGGCGGAGTTCTGCGAGAACGTCTTGGTCTTCGGCCATGATCGAGCTACGGACGGGCAGTTCGATGCGTGTCAGCGTTCCTTTTGCGTCACGAACGATCGTGAATGGAAACGTAGATTGTGCTTTCGCGACGGGCGCGGCGAGAACTGCGAGCATTGAAAGAAGGCTCGCTCTCTTTAAAACTGACTTCGTGTCAAAAAACATGATGGCTACTCCGTTGAGAATTTTGGATGCGTTCAACAAACTGATCGGGAGGCTGTCAAAGTTTGTTGAGCGATTCAGCAAATCCGGTTCAACGGCTTAAGCAGAAGGCCGAGTCGGGTGGATCCTTGGTCGGGTGCAAGTCGCTTCTGGATGTCAAAAACCAGTCGCTGTGAGACCAGACGAAGTCGAGCTGACAACGTCGAGGCCAGTGGTGTCATGAGGCTGGACGAATTATCAAATGCGACTGATTTTTAGAGCGGTGTCCCGCGCTTCGGCTCTTCGGGAAGTGGGATAAACTCTTGAGTATCGCCGGGCACCTTTGGGAAGCGAGCGCTGCCCGGACCACCTGCGTAATCGCGTTTGGCTCGATCAAGCTTTTCTTGCGAGCTCGCCACGAAATTCCAGAAGAGAAATCGAGGGCCGAGCGAAACTCCGCCCAAAAGCATCAGATGAGTGTCTTCGAGCGCTCGGAGGTGAAGTTTGCGACCGTTTCGAATGACCGCCATCGTCGTCCCGACGAGTGAAACCTCGTTGTCCTCTTCTCCTCGCGCCGTGACTGAACCTTCGACGATGTAAACGGCCGCTTCTCTCGCAGGTTCATCAACCGTGAAGGTCGCACCTTTCGGGATTTTGACTTCGGCATAAAACAAATCAGATTGAACCGGAACAGGGGAGGCTACGCCCAGAACTGAACCCAAAAGGACTCGCGCTTTTGTTTTTCCGAGCGTGACTTCAGGAATCGTGTGAGCCGGGTGATGAGAGAAGGCAGGCTCTCCGTCTTCGACATCGGTCGGAACAGCGATCCAACATTGGATGCCATTCATTTTTCCGCCTCGAGAGCGAAGTGGTTCAGGCGTTCGTTCGGAGTGTACGATCCCGTAGCCTGCGGTCATGTAATTGATCGCTCCAGGTTCGATCAATTGATCAGAGCCTAGCGAATCATGATGGCGGATCGCGCCTTCGAAGAGATACGTCACCGTCGAAAGATGCGTGTGGGGATGAGGCCGAACATCCATTCCGACGCCCGGCTCGAACTCAGCGGGTCCCATGTGATCGAAGAACACAAAAGGCCCCACCATCCGGTGCGACATGTAGGGCAGCAGGCGACGCACTGAAAAACCGCCGATGTCTCTCTCGCGTGACGTGATCAACATCTCGATTGCGTGATTTTCAGGGAGGTCGATGCGCGATTCTGTCATTGGGGAACTCCGTTGGGTTAATCGCCGATCGCTTCGGAGAGCACGCGTCCTTCGCTCTGTGCCGGAGGAAGAATTCCGAGGAGAAACGAGAGCGTTGGAGCGAGGTCAACCAGATCGGCTGCTTCGCTAAAAACGCCCGCGCGCAAGTGCGGACCTGAGAGAATCAGCGGAACGGTTCGATCATAACTGTAACCGGTCATATGGGTAGCAGGTTTTCCGGTCTCCATCCAAAATGGCTTGGGGATGACGACGAGATCGCCTGATTTACCGGGAATGTACGACTTTTGAATTTGACGCGCGTTCTCACCCGTCGGCAGATTCTGTGTCAAGTAGTCCGTGAGCGAGAAAACGTGCGCGACCCCTGCGCCTTGCGCCAGAATAAACTTAGCGCGGTTTTCAAGGTCGAGCCTTTTGACATGATCGAGGGCTTCGTTTGTGAAGTAGAAATTTAACGACTCAACCGCTGTGATGTACTTCCGTTTGCCAAAGGCCTTCGAGAGATCATCTTCGATCTGATCAACCAATTTTGTTTGATCGATGAAGCCGGCATCGATCTTGTTGGACTTCATGAGGTCGGCTCGCGGTGCAACTCCGTGATCAGCAGTCAGGACGATCAATACGTTTTTGAGACCACCTGGGACTTGCTTGCGAACGGCGTTGATAAGACGCGCGAGCGAACGATCTTCATGGGCTGAGAGGTCCTCCATCTCCGGAGCGTTGGGGCCGACGTTGTGTCCGACGATGTCATGCGATGAGATCGAAACGGCAAGAAGATCGGTCGACTTGGACATGCCGAGTTTTTCGTTTTGAAGAGCGGCGATCGCTGCATCGGTCGTAATCTCGATCCCATACGGCGTTTCGAGCGACGTGAATTTTCCGATTTCGGCAGGATGAGAAAACTGGGTTGTTTTCCAGGAGACATCTTTTCCGGTCGTCGCCGAGATCTTCTCGTTTACCTTCGAGAGCCAAACGGGTAGACCGCTTGTGTAGTATTTCGACGTCATCCACTTGCCGTCTTGACCGAGCCAAAATGCGAGATCAGCACGATGACCACCGAGCAAAATGGCTGCACGGTCTTTGAGTGCCAATGAAATCACTTTGCCGCTGGCGCCCGTGTTTTTGAGCTCGTCCCCGACCGTCGTGCCTTGCAGTTGTCGGGGAGAAACGCCGTCTTGATCGTCTTCGACGCAGTAGCGTTGCTTGCTTTTAGCTCGATCGAACCATTCATTAATCGGAATGCCGGAGCGAGACGGCGTCGATCCCGTGAGAATCGCCGCGTGGCCCGGGCACGTCATGTTCTGAAGAACATCGAATTTAGCTGCAGGGTAATACGCCCCGCGAGACATGAGGTACTGGAAGCCGCCGACCTCTCCGCTGCGTCCGGTGGCGGGGAGAAAGCGCTTCGAATAGCGAGACAGGTTGTCAGCACGAAATTGATCGATGACGATCACCACAACTAGCTTCGGTTTTTGTTCGAACGAAGAATATTTGAGTGGGGTTGCGGCCGCGACGAGCGATGCGAGGAGAGCGAAGAACATTGGAACTCCTGTTTCGAGTCAGTGTCGTGCGAGGAAGGTCGAGCTTTCAAGCTCGATGACTGTTTGCGGGGTGACCGCCTGGGCGCCGTGCGCTAGCGTCAGACCAAAGACTCGCATTCTCTTAGCTTCGCTGAGCGATCACGGGGCGTCAGGTCAGGTCTTTGTCAGGAGAGATGAGATGTTCATCAAAATTTTGTTGATTGCTGCGGCCCTTTTCATAACGGCTTGTTCTACGATGCCGACAGAGCGCTCTTCGAAAGATGCGATCGACACGTACTACTTCTACGATCTGCCGAAAATCGAAGGAACAAATATTTTGATCGGTGGGTTTTCGGGATTGGTGTTCGAGCGATTCTCGTCGATTGACGGCGAGTTCGATTTCATGACGATCACCGATCGTGGGCCGAATTACGATATTCGTAAAGACTCGACCGCGACGGATCTGCGCCCGTTTGTGAATTCAAAGTTCGCACCACGCATGGTTTCGTTCTCGCTGAATCTTGAGAAAAAATCATTGAGCCGCGTCGACGAAATTCCGCTGAAAAAATTCGATGGCACGCCGATGTCGGGACTTCCGAACGTCGCGCTCCTGGATGAAACTCCGATCGATGCCGCCGGTCATCGTTTGCCTTACGATAAGCTGGGTGTCGACACCGAGGGTCTCGCGAAGGACCCGGACGACGGGTCATTTTGGGCCTGCGACGAATACCGACCGTCGATTCTTCACTTTGATAAAAAGGGTCAGCTCTTGCAGCGTTGGATCCCCGAGAATACAGCAACGGGCTCCGGTGTCCCGCAGTTGCCGAATTGGTACAAGAAGCGCCGGCAGAATCGCGGCTTTGAAGGCATCGCGGTCGATGGCGATCAGGTGGCCGCGTTTCTTCAGTCGCCCTTGCAGGGAGATCACGATATGACGCGCATCTTGCTTGTCGATAAAAAAACGGGGCAACCCCGAGGCGAATTTGCTTACGCGTTTCAGGCGGCTCAAGAAGGTTTGGCCGCCGTCGATAAAATCGGTGACGCGGTCAACATCGCTCCCGGTCGATTTCTCGTGATCGAGCAGAACGCCGAGATCAACGATAGCGGCGTTCATAGTGTCTACGAAATTGATCTAGCGGGCGCGACCGATTTGCTTCCTCGCAAAGGGACGCCACTGTCGGCGAGCGATGTCTGCTCGGACGAACCTTCGGCTGTTCGAGAGGGTTGCATAAAGCCTGTGAAGAAAAAGCTCGTCGCGGATCTCGTCGCGATGGGTTTAATCGGCTTCGAAAAAATGGAAGGATTAACAGTCATCGATGCGAAAACTCTCGCACTCGTGAACGATAACGATTTCGACGTCATGAAAAAATCGACGCGATCGGCCCTCTTCATCGTTCATCTTGCCGAGCCATTGAAGCTTCGTTGACGGCGGCGCGCGACTGACAATTTGAGGCCCAAACGAAGAAGTTCGACAGAGTTCGGGTCTCCACGCTCGCTTCACAGTGTGAAAATTGGCTCGCGTCGATCGGCGTTTGTCTGGCGCAGAGAGGAAGGGCGTTGGATTTGCTCTTTGTGCCAAGCATGAAAACATTTTTGCGAAACGTTTTGTCCCTAGGTGTGATGATCGCAGCGCTCTCAGGTTGCGGATCATCTTCGAACAACAATTCAACCGCGACGACAACGGCATCCGGATACTATCTCTCGAATGGGTCCTGCTATAGCTCATCGAGCGGGACCATCGTCGCGACCACTTATTGTAGCGGCACGAACTCGACCTACTTCACCACCAGCGGCTCGAGTTGTGTGAACACTCAGACCGGCACCGCCGTCAACACTGCCTATTGCACATCGAACCCGTTCACTTACAATGGCAGCGGGTGCTACGACTCGCTGAGTGGGACCTATGTGGCGACGCAGTATTGCTCAATGACCACGTCAACGATCTCGGGAACTGGCTACACCGCCCAAACCTGCTACGGCACCTTCTATTACTCGAACGGTTACACGACGCAACTCGTGCAGTGTAGCGGCGCCAACTGTCGCGGCTACATCCTCTACTCGGTCGCGACCAAAACTCCCGTGGTCTGCCAATAGTTGAATCATCGTGAGACGACGTCGGTCTTTCCACAATTGGGCGATCCTTCCTTGCGAACGTGGAAGCATCTGATGTTCAATGCTTGCGAGGCCGACGAATGACTCATGTGCTTTTGGTAGAAGACGATCCGATGCTCGGAACAAACTTGAAGTTGAACCTCGAGCTCGAGGGGTTTCAAGTGGAATGGGCGCAATCGTTGAAGGCCGCGTTCGAAATCAACGAACAACGCGCGTTTCAGTTAGCGCTGCTCGATCTCGGTTTGCCCGACGGGAACGGTCTCGATTTCTGCCGAAGAGTCCGCGCCGATGGCTCAAGGCTGCCGATGATCATTCTCACGGCGCAGTCTGACGAAGATTCGGTCGTCGAGGGCTTAGGCGCGGGTGCGGATGACTACGTGAAAAAGCCGTTCTCGAATAAAGAACTCGTCGCGCGTATTCGATCGGCTCTCCGATCGCCGCAGGTACGTGAGGAGCAAATTCGCGTCGGAAATATGCTCGTTTTGCTCGAGCAGCGACGCGTGATGGTCGAGGGTGAGGAAGTTCCGCTGAACCGCCGCGAGTTCGACCTGCTCAAGATCTTGATCGCGCGTCCGGGCGTCGTCGTGACTCGCGAAGCGGTCATTCAACAGCTGGGCGAATCGGCTGAACAAATTTTCGATCGTACGGTCGATTCGCACATCTCACACATCCGCGCAAAGTTGAAGAAAGCAAAAGAGTGCAACGTGCGCATTAAATCCGAATACGGTGTCGGCTACAGGATCGTTGTTCTTGATTAGATCAAAACTCTTCCTCAAATTCGCTCTGCTCGGAACGTTGATTTCGGCGATCATGTTGATCGTTTCGATCTTCACGACCCAATGGATGCGCGATTTGATCTTCGATGAGCCTTTTCGAGATCGGGGTCCTTTTCGGGCCGTCGAGCGCATCATCGAAAACATGAATCCTGCCGACCGCGTTCAAGGATTGCGCGATCTTCAGTCGCGTCCGCGCCCGCCGCGAGGAGCGATGAACGAACTCGACGACATGACCGAACGTCGCGGACCGCCTCCCGTTGACTTCGGTGAACGTGAAGGCAATCGTCCCGCAGGTGATCGCGAAGACGACCGATCACCGATGGGCTCTGTCCCGTCGCCGTTTTTCGACTTCGTGCTTCTCGATCAGACGGGAGCGATCCTTTTTCCTGTCAAAATCTCCGACTCGCGGCATGCGCACTTACGCGCCCTTATCGAAAAATTGAAAGACCAGCCGAAGGAGATCGAACTTGTCTCCGATCAAATGATCATTCGAAAATTGACGGGGACACCGACTCAGTATCTGAGCCGCGGCATTCGCTATCGTCCGCCTCCACCGCCGCCAAAGCATTTCGCGATTCTGATGTCGATCCAGATGCTATCGACGCTGTTCGCGGTTTTGCTCACGCTCGGTGCAGTCTTGTACACGATCCGGCAACGTGCGCTTCAGGCTGAAGATGTCATCGCTGAACTCGGCAGAGGAAATTTGAAAGCGCGAATTCCGATTTCGAAAATGGATGAAATCGGGACAGTCATGTTCTCGTTCAATAAAATGGCCGATGAGATCGAACACTTGATCGAACATCTTCGCAAGACGGAGCACGCACGCCGAGATCTCTTACGCGAGCTTGCGCATGACCTTCGAACTCCGGTCGCCTCTTTGAAGTCGCTGATCGAAACCGTAAATGAACGCGCTGATCAACTTCCTCGAGAAAAGCGTCGCGAGCTCCTGGATCTCGCCATGCGTGAAGCTGAATACTTTGAGGGTTTAGTCGACGATCTTTTATTCCTTGGACGCGTGCAAGAGCCGAAATATAAAACGACAACGCAAACGATCGACGTCCGCGAAATGATTCGTCTCGAGATCGAGCCGATTCAGCATCGTCATCCGACCATCGACGTGCGCCTCATGGGTGCCGATGTCTCGTTCGACGGCGATGCGGGTCAGCTCAAGCGTCTCGTGCGCAACGCGATCGAGAACGCCGTGTCGTTTGCTCGGACGCGGGTCGAAGTTGAACTTCGGGTGAACGAGCGTTGGGTGGAGATCGAAATTCGGGATGACGGGCCGGGATTTGATCCCGCCTCGCTGGCTTCATTCGGGCAACGAAAATATTCGCGAGCCATGGTGCCGGGCCCTCACAAAAGGATCTCGATAGGCTTGGGCTCGGTCATCATGAAGTCGATCGTGGATGCCTATCGTGGTGAACTCCATGCTTCGAATCGTCTCGACGATTCGTCGCGTGACGTGCTCGGCGCGCGTGTCTCGATTCGACTGCCGCTCAGCTAGACTTCCATTTCCCCTCCAAACTTTTGTGCGAGGCTTGAAGACATCAAAGGCCATAAGGAGGTCTCAGATGTCCACGGTGCGAACAACGTTTGCGATGTGTTTTTCGTTGATAGCTTTAAGTCTCACGCTGACGGTGCATGCGGATGAAACCGCTTCGAGCGCGGCGCCACCGGATCGCGCCGCGCTCGAAGCGGCGATGTCGAAATGCGCAGCCGAGAGCGGAGTCGTACGCGGTGAGCGTCCGACGCGCGAGCAACACATCACGATCGAGGCTTGCATGAAGACCGCGGGTTTCGAGCGACCGCGTCGTGGTGAGCGTCCTCCGGGCCCTCCACCTGAGGGATCTCCGGCGTCAGACGAAATTCAACCGATTCGATCAGGAAATGCAGGTTCGGCTCGCTAAGCTTTTCTTCCGGCGGCTCCGCGCGGGAGTGAGTCGACTCTCGCGTGGGGCTGCGTTTTTACTGCGCGGCAAGTCAGGTTGTGTGGTGCGCGCGGCTTCGATGGCGGGCGACGCGCGAGGCTTGCGTTGTTGCGGCGTTGAGAAGTTGTGATTCGAGGGGCTTGTGTTCTTAAGGCTTCGAGATATCGGCGGTGCGCGGGGTTTTCGTTCCAAAGGCCACGAGATCTGGGTGGCGCGAGGGGCTTTCCGTCCATGTGAGACGGGTTCCGATCCGCCGTTCGGGCGGATCGGGCGAAGATTCGGAGATCCGAAATAAAATTCGGGAATTATTTGGGCGGCTTAAGCGTTTGTTTTGACTCTGCTTCTGAGCATGATATTACAGTGCCCCAATGGTCCAAAGGCGTGTTCACGGGTCAAGTGCAACAACGCAAATTTAGTTTACCAGTCTTGTTTCCACCCCAAAAAATGTTTCGTAAGGCGTTTTCCATCCGAGTATTTTTCTTGGTCGATGGTTCAAG
>CAJYIL010000184.1 GCA_913774795.1 Pseudobdellovibrionaceae bacterium | reverse complement strand
CTTGAACCGCATCGTGAAACCAAACATCGCGGCCAGATTCGAAAGGCACCTCGCCCCCGGTTACGCGATAAACAAGAACAGTTTTAACTGATGGAGTTTTGACGAGTGCCTGATCGACATTCGTTTTGAGCGCAATCGTCTTGCCCGCGCGACGGCCTTCATCGGCGGTGATGATAAAAGTGCTTTCGCAATTTAAGACCCGGTCGGCGATCGAATCGGGCGAGAAGCCGCCAAAGATGACCGAATGAACCGCGCCGATTCGCGTACAAGCCAACATCGCGATGGCGGCCTCCGGGACCATCGGCATATAGATCGTGACGCGGTCGCCACGCTTTACGCCGAGTTTTTTCAGAACGTTTGCCGTGCGGTTCGTCTCTTCACTCAATTGCCGGTAGGTGTATGTTTTTGACGGAGTTTTGGGGTCGTCCGCTTCCCAAATCAACGCGACTTGATCGCCCCGTTTTTGGAGGTGCCGATCCAGGCAATTTGCGCTTACGTTAAGCGCGCCGTCTTCGAACCATTTGATCGAAACGGGCGAGTGAAAAGAGGTGTTTTTCACTTTCGTGAATGGCCTTATCCAGTCGAGTCGACGCGCAATGCGTCCCCAAAAAACGTCGGGCGCTGAAGTGGATTCTGCGTAGTCTTTTTCGTAGATCTCGCGCGTGACGTGAGCGCCTTTTGACCATTCTGGTTTAACGGGAACAACGACTTCGGCTGGCTTCGGTGATTCGCTCTTGCTCATGGCTAAATCGAATCACGCGAGCCGAGGGCGGGCAAGCTTGGTGTCGGTCTTGCTCCCTTGGGTCATCATGACTCGATCATCTGCGCTCAGAAAAAATATGGTGGCTCTGGCCTGTTTACTGTTTATGCAGCCGATGGCCGTTTTAGGCCAAACGGTCGAGGCGGTTGGTCCGTTTCAGCCGGCCTCTATTGACAACGTGAGCGTCGAGAAACTCGAGAGCCTGCTGCAAACGACAGAGATCGTGCAGTCGTTCAAACCGCTTTTCGATTATCTCAACATGGCTTTCGCCGAAGTTCGAAACGTCGACAAGACATTCAACGCGAACAATCCGACAAGCCCTTCTCAGATCAAATCTCTTCAAACGGATCAAATCGTCTACTTGCTTTACCACTTCCCAGAGATGGTGCCGCTTTTAAAAGAGTACTGGTCGCACGTGACGGTTCAAAACATCGATCAACCCGAGACTCAAAGCTACCGCCGAGAGATGCGTGAGAAATTCAAGACCCTTCTAAAGGCGAGCAAGGTCACGCGCGACGTGCTCACTCTCGATCAACCAACCGAGCCGCTTTTGATCAGAGCCGAAAACGGAAGGCCCGCCTTCACGCATGTGGCGACGTACATCAACCACCCGCGTCTCAGCGATCCCGATAATCCGAAGTCATTGATCGTTCGCGGCGACGATTTGCGAGCGCTTGTGGTGAACTTCATCGACGGAGCAAAAAGCTCGATCATGCTCAACGTTTATGAGTTCGATCTCGTGACCGTTGCCCAAGCGCTTTTAAGAGCCAAGGCTCGCGGGGTCGATGTCATTGTCGGCATCGATAAAAACACGCTCGAAAACGGACCCAACAACAAAAAAGTCTACGAAATGCTAAAAGCGGGCAGCGATGGTCATTTCAAAGTCGTCGCGGTCAATCCGGTCGGTATCAATCATCAAAAAATCATCGTGCGGGACGCGGGAACCGATCAAGGTCAAGCGCTCTATTCGTCAGGAAACTTCACGCAAAGCTGCATCGGTCCGGAGGGCGATCTCGTCGATGTGCCTCAAGCAAAACGTCCCGCCTTCTCGCGACCCAATCCGAACCATGCAATCATTGTCGACAGCCCTCTGATGGCGCTCATTACGAAATATGAACTCCGAAAGACCCTCGTGAAACAGCTGCGCGGTCGTCAATATCCGACAAGTGGGTCGTTCGTGTTTCTAGGTCCCGCAGATCAACCGTCGTTAAAGAAAAACTTTGCGATGATCGCTTTTTCGCCAAATGGAGGAATGGGCGATATGAACCGTGACGTCTTAAGACGAGTGATTTTGTCATCTCGTGGTCCGATCTGGGATATGGCGTTCGCATTCTCATCGACTGAAGTCATC
>CAJYIL010000183.1 GCA_913774795.1 Pseudobdellovibrionaceae bacterium | reverse complement strand
AGCCGGAGCAAAGAAGACCGCGAAAGCCCCAGCTAAAGCGGCCGCGACACGAGGAGCTTCAACTTTTGGAGCGATTGGCTTTGCGGCCACTTTTGGAGCAGCTTTCAACGGAGCTTGAACCGCGGCTTTTGCGGGTGCTGCTTTCGCAGGCGCCTTCGCTACCGGTTTCACGGAAGTCTTCGCAGCGGGTTTCGCTGCAGACTTCGCGGCCGCTTTAGCTGGGGCTTTCGCGGTCTTCTTTGCTCCGGCTTTCGCCGCAGGAACTTTTGTTGGCATTCAGGGTCTCCTTCAGTCAGCATTCCGCCCGCTTCGCCCAATGGCCAAACGACGGGACACCGCTTCCCAAGAAGCTGCGATGTTCTACCACTTTTAGGGGTACCGCACAATGAAGGAGCTTTAAAACGGCACTTACGTATATAAATTTCGACAGGTTTAGCAATTCCGACACGGCAGAAAAGCAAATCGGGGCTCTCGGCCCCGATTCTGAAGTTATAACCACTTCGTCCAAAAGATCAGCGTCAATTTTAGCGCCAGCGTGGGCGGTTCTGGCGCCTTACTGGACCGAAACGATCACCGCAAACGGCTGTTTGCCGGCCGCAGGGCCCTGAGGAACGTTCGCGCCCTTCACGCGCACTTCGTAAGCCCCTGGAGCGACATCGGCCTCGATCATCTCGGTGTTGTTCACGTGGTCGTTGATCGACGTTTCGTTCCCGTTGGCCGTATTGACCAAAACGAGATCGAGATCATTTACGAGAGCTTTTGCGGCACCGGCTGCCGAAGCGGCATCCGTCCAGACAAGCGTCGCGATCAAGCGACCTTTACCCGAAACCTTCACGGGGTAAGCGAGCGTTTCGTTCGAACCGACGCCCGCACGCTCATCGACCATGACCGCATTACCGAGGTCGGTCGCTTTTGCGACGTTCACGAGCCCATAACCTTCATCCGTGTTCGGACGACGCTTCAGAAGCTCCTGGCCCTTTTCTTTGCCGATTTCGCCGAATTGACCTGGGAATAGATCCGTCGCCGAGTGAATGATCGTCGCCTTCATCAATGCAGCTGACGGAGTCGCAAACGAACGCTTCTCCATCAAGTATTGTCGAACCAGCGTGACCGCGCCCGATGTGAGAGGCGTCGCCATCGACGTGCCGCCCGACCAAACGTAGTCTTTATTGTAGGCGCCCCAGAGAGGCTCGGCTTTTGGATCGTGCGAGCGGGTCGACAAGATGTTCGTGCCTGGAGCAACGATCTCCGGCTTCAAACGACCGTCTTGAGTCGG
>CAJYIL010000182.1 GCA_913774795.1 Pseudobdellovibrionaceae bacterium | reverse complement strand
GAATTATTTTGATTCGGCGCACGGCCGCGCAGTATCGCAAGCGTGAAGAACTACGTTTTCCTCGTTCTGCCAGGCTTCGCCTCAAAACGTTCGGCTACGTGTCGATTCGCGCGATGGCGAATTACATGAGCGATAAACTCGAAGATGACGACCTCACCAAGTACGGAGATGTCGCACTGATCGACAAAGCGTTTCAGATTTCGTTCTCGCTTTTGCGAGATCAAGCTTCGATCTGGACTCTGGGTTACATGAAATACGTAAAACCCGGATTTTATGTGAAAGGGTTCGCGGGACAATTTTCTGCGCCGGCCTCGAAAGCGACCTTGCTCGGCGGCGAAGTCGGTAATGACTCTCTCCTTGTCGGCAACATTTCAGGACTCGTGTCTTACGATCTTGGCGTCTTCTCGCCTTCCGACACCAACACGGTTTTTGAAGGCAGCTCGAAACTGAACGCCATGATGCAAGCCGGCTTTGGCCTCCGTTATAACTTCGGCGGCATCGCATCGATCTCGGCCGCGGTCACGCAAGCGGTCTTCTTCAACGGAAACAATTCGCTCGTTTCGAGTGGCGGCACGTTCACTCTGGAGGTCGGGCTGTGAAGATCGCACTCCGCCTTGGCTTCACGCTGTTCGCCGCATCTGCGCTGTTCATAGGCCCCGCCGCTCTCGCGGAAACCGATGTGGATGTTCTCGCTCGACAATACGATGATGGCCGAACTTACGTATTTTCGCCGGCCGTCGATGCGAGTGCCACCTTTAATAACGACACGATGACGATCACGGCGGGCCATGCTCAGGACATCCTGACTTCGTCATCGGCCGACGTGATTACGTTCGGATCAAAAGGTCTCGACTCAAAGATCGCCGATCGTCGCTTCGAGTACTCGGGAGGTTTTACGACGATCATCCCCGATGGCACGTTGTCGATCGGCTACATTCAGTCTGACGAGAACGACTACCATTCGAAAACCGTGACGGCGGGGGCGACTCGCGAATTCAATACGAAGAACACGGTCGCGAGTTTTGGTTTCTCAAATGGCCACGACAACATCCAGTCGAGCTCGAACAAAAGCTTCAACGAGTTCATGTTGAACCAAGTCTACTCGTTATCGCTCACGCAGATTCTGTCGAAGGTTTCTCTCGCGCAGCTCATCTATGACTTCCGGGTCGAGAACGGCTTTCTCGCCTCGCCTTATCGCCGCGCAAAATTTGAAGACACCACTTCAGGCATCATTTCGGCGCGTGACGAGAATCATCCGCGCACGCGCAATCGCAATGCGTTCGCCTTGAAATACAATCACTACATCGAAAGCTGGAAGTCTTCGACATCCTCGATGTACCGGTTCTACATCGACTCTTGGGGCGTGACCTCGCATACGGTCGAAGGTCGACTCACGAAAGAGTTCAGTCCTAAATTCTCCCTCGGCGTCTCACTTCGATACTACATGCAGAGCGCAGCCCGGTTCTACGAGGCCTACTACACAGATCCTTCGGCTCCGTTTTACACCGGTAACAACACGTTAGCGACTTATAACAGTCTGCTGATCGGCCTTAGACCCTCGTATCTCCTCACAGAAAAGATTCAGATCTTCGCGAAGCTTGAAGATTACGAAGTGCGATTCAGTAACGCACTCGACGCCTATCAACTTACGACCAAAGCTGACGATAAGACATTGTCGATCTCGGCGAAGGTCATTGGCCTTGGCTTAGACGCAAAGTTTTAATCGGCCCACTTTGATACAGCTGAAAGAGGATTCGCATCATGCGTTTGTTTATCGCTCGTCTCGTCTTGCCCGTCATCGCCCTCACTCTCACTGCGACCGCTGAAGCAAAGTTGAAGAAAGGCGACGCATTTCCCTTCGCCTCTTTGCCTGCGCTGAACGGCAAAGGCACGGTCGATATGACGAAGTACAAAGGCAAAGTCGTCATCGTCGACTTCTGGGCCTCTTGGTGTGAGCCGTGCAAAATCGAACTGCCTTATCTCAATAATTTGGCGAAGAAATACAAAGGTAAAGACGTCGTCATCGTCGGCGTGAACCTCGACGAGAAACAAGCCGATGCTCTCACTTTCTTGAAAGCTCACCCGGTTCAACTCCCGCTCGCTTACGACGGCGCGAAAAAAGTTTTGGCCGAAAAAGCCGAGATCGAAGTCATGCCGACGTCTTTCATCATCGATAAAAATGGCGTGATCGCCGAGCGTCACCAAGCCTTCCGCGAAGGTGACGGCGAGAAAATCGAAAAAGAAGTCGCTGAACTCCTGAAGAAATAAGGACGACCGATCATGCGCGCAACCAAGAATTTAAAATTGAGCACGCTCGCAGCTTTAGCCTGCGCGGTTTGTTTGAATGGCTGCGCCATGAT
>CAJYIL010000181.1 GCA_913774795.1 Pseudobdellovibrionaceae bacterium | reverse complement strand
ATCGCGGGCACGAAGCGGTTGGCACTTCATCTGTTCCCGCGGAGTTCGAAAAAAATGTTCTCCGCGAAGTTGCCGAAAATCCCAAAGTCGACATGGTCGCCTTTGAGCGCGAGAAAATTAAAGGCGCCATCCGCACCGACTTTATTCTCTCGGCCGAAATCATCGTAATCTCACTTGGTACGGTCGCGGGTGTGTCGCTCCTTCAGCAGGTTTCGGTGCTCGTGCTCATCGCTTTTGTGATGACGATCGGTGTGTACGGCCTCGTCGCCGGCATCGTGAAGCTCGACGATCTCGGCTACTACCTTCGCAAGCGGGCGAGCTCGTTTGCGCGCTCATGCGGCAATGCGATTCTCTGGTTCGCACCGTTTCTGATGAAAGCGCTTTCGAACCTTGGCATGCTCGCGATGTTCTTGGTGGGTGGCGGCATCCTCGTGCATGGGGTTCCGGCGCTTGCGCACCTGTCGCACGATCTCGCTGAGCATGGTGCGGTCGCGGGCGCGTTGCTGCCGATGGGGATGAACCTAATGGTGGGGCTTGTTGCGGGGTCGGTGGTGCTTGCAGTTGTAGAGGCAGCAAAGAGAGTGATGGCAAACAAGAAAGCAGCTTAAGGATGTTGCGAGTGTCTTCGTGCTCGCGACATCCTTCGAGTTTTTCGAATTACTTTCGGCCACCGTGATAATGGCTGCCTTTTCCGTGCGAGTTCGTGCCGCCATGTCGGCGGCTTCCCTTGCGACCTTTCGCTTCTGCTTCGCTTGGAGATAACGAGATTGTTGTGGCCGCCAAAACTAACGCTGTCAGAACGAAAATCAATTTGCGCATGGATTCCTCCGGTCATTGACTCATCGGCAATATCCGATTTCTCGACGAGTTCATTCGTCTAAACCATTGTGTGCGCGCGTGGAGAGAATCAGGCAGGCGCGTCTTATTTAGAAACGATTTTGGAGAAGGAAGAAGTGGATGGGGTAACCGACAAACCCGCAATCTTAAGCAACCTCTTGTTTTTATTGAATTTCGCGTAGATTCGTCAAGGGGCATTTACGATGAAATCGCTCCATTATACGACCAAGGCCTCTCTATTAGCGATATAGCCGATCAAACTGGCTTCGGGCGCACTGCCATTTGGAAAACTCTAAAAACACACGGCATTGATCTCAGACCACAGACTCCCGTGACATTTGAACGATGGCGTCAAGGACGTGGAAAGACCCGAGCACGCCCTCCGTATGGCTTCTGCTATTTCCAAGGTGAGGTCATCAAAGACCCTAAAGAGTATCCGGTACTTCAGCTGATCCTAAATCTTAAGGCACTAGGCGAATCATTGGGAGGAATCCAGCGGACGCTCGAAAAGAAAAAGCTCCGATCTCGCACGGGCAAGCCTTGGAGCTACAACGTCATTAAGGCTGTAGCCTCACGGTCATACAAGAACCTACCGCTAGATCCAAAATTTAAAGGCAAAAGTAATACGAAATCAAAATCGAAGAAAAAGGAGAAATGAAAATGAACTTTGAAAAACTCTTCGCTTGGATCGTTCCGATTGTGATCGCGGCAGCCATTACCGGGAACGTCGACAAGCTTCAAAAGTGGATTTGGAGCGCTCAAGCGAAGCTGATTGTTGAATCGCGAACTTCGAATTGGGGAAGCCCCAAATTTTTTCCTGCTCAGACCTTTTCAAATGCTTCAAAAGACACAGTCTCTAGTCGCGACTCTAAAAAGGAGAAAAACTAGAGGGACGTCAAAATTCAAAAACCAACGGAGGTACCGATGAAAAATAAAA
>CAJYIL010000180.1 GCA_913774795.1 Pseudobdellovibrionaceae bacterium | reverse complement strand
GTGCGCATCAGGTCTGACAAAGCCCGGGTTTCTTCCGTCGATCGCGGCCGCGACCGGCGAAAAGAGCTCCTCAAACTCAGGTCCGCCCTCTTTGTAGGGGACGACACCGATCTTCAGCGTGTTGCCAAGGATCGACGTGTAGTTTGGAATGCGCGTAACGAAGTTGCCGAGCTCGCGATTCGGTGCTCCTCCGCCAAGCGGGAACAGCTGACCGAGTTCGAACTTCGGTTTCACGTAACGCGGATTCGGGAATTGCTCGGTCGGTGGCGTGTACGAACGTGAGTCCCAAACCGATGTCACACCGATCTGGAAGTCGATGCGCTTGTTCGCTTCGAACGCTTCGACGAAACGATTGATGTTTTGCTTCAGGTTTTCCTGATGTTTCACCATCGAATCCGAGTTATCGATCACAAAGAGAATGTCGACTTTCGGTTTAAAGGCCGCCTTTGCGTCGACACTCGCCGATTGATTGCTCTGAACGTAAACGTCAGGAGGCGCCATTTTCGATGGGTTCGCGGGCGCACAAGCGCTCAAAGCGAGAGCGGCCGCTGCGGTTGCCATTATGTTTTTCATTTTACGACCTCGTTCTTTGCCGTTTTCTTGCCGCTGCCCGGAGGCAAACAGCCTTTCAAACTGACCTTGTAAGCGTCGACTTCGTCGAGCCAGAATTCATCGTCTTCCGTCGAAGGAAACGAAAGCTCATCGCTCGAACGATCGATTTTTGCGACCGAACCTGAGCGCTTCTTACCATTCTCATCAACGTAGAGGCGTTGAATCGTCTCGGCTTCAACCAAGTTCAACTTCTGAACGGTCTCGCCGATTTCCTTCAACTCAGGGCTGGACTTGTTTGTCGCCTCAAGCTGCTTCGCGGTCTCACCGAAATTTTTCTTGAAGAGTTCGATGGTTTTGAAGACGGCCTTGAAGTCACAAACGCGGAGCTGCGCGAGTCCGAGCAAGAAATAAGCTTCAGATGTCGATTCGTTTTTGAAAACGGGGTTGATGACCGTCTTGAGCTTCGCGATGGTCTCTTGAGGGTGACCCAGGCGGAATTGCGCCCAAGCTGTCTCTTCGAGAGCTTCCATCCAGTTCGGGCCATTCTTCTCGACTTTCGAGTAGGCCGCGATCGCATTGTCGAAGTTGCCGTTCTCGTAGTTGAGGCGGCCGATCGAAATGAAGACGCGATCTTTCTCCGCCTTCGGGAAATTCTTGAGCGACAAGAACTGAAGAGCGCGAACTGCGCCTTTCGAATCCCCGTTCGCCGCCTGAGTGAGCGCTTTTAAGTGCTCGCTTTGGGCTTGCTTCAATGTGACAGCCGCCGGAGCTGCGTACGCCAAAGGCGCCGCTGCTACGAGGGCCGCGACGATCAGAGACTTCATAACAAAACTCCGATACCCAAGTTCGCAACGAAGAGATTCAAGTTGCGGTTGCCCGTGTAGACTTGATCCGAATAACCCTGCCAACGAGCTTCAACTCGCGACGTAATGTGGTTCGTGATCCAGAAACCGATTCCAGCACCCGCCGTGTACGTCGGAGTTGAGCCCGACGAGAGTTGCATCGTGCCGGCACCCGCAAGCGAGTAGATGTCGAACTGAACGACCGACATATCGAAAACGTTGATCTTGCCGTAGAGCATGTACCAGTTCACGACGCCTAAGAGCGATGACTCAGGGTTATCGATCGCGGGAACACGGTAATCCATTTGGCCCGCGTTCTTCATGTTACGGGCTGTTTCGAACTGGGCCTTACCCTCGTTCGTCAGCTGGTTGAACATTTTCGAGTAGCGAACGCCGAGCGAGAATTTCGGGCTGACGTGGAGATCGAGAGTTCCGCTCCACGCTTGCGTGTTGAGGTACGAGTCACCTGCGGCAACGGCTCCGAGGTTGGTGCCGAGCTCGAAGCGCCAGTTACGCTTCACCGAGCGGTTTTGCACGATCGCGATTTTTGAGCGCGACTCGAGTTTATTTGCGCG
>CAJYIL010000179.1 GCA_913774795.1 Pseudobdellovibrionaceae bacterium | reverse complement strand
CGTGTAGTAGGTGTTCGGCCGATCCGTGATCTTTGTGATGAAAACCGAATGCTGGTCATCGATGCGGTAGTCGCCGGAGATCGGATCAGCTGCGTTCGCGTTAAAGCCTACAAAAACAAGGGCAACTAAAGCGATGAACTTCATCATAGGAAACCTCTCTTATTTTTGGGGAACGACTTCGATGATGTCGCCGTCGTCTGCGTAGCAACCGCCGGCGGTCGTGACCTGCTCATGGTGACAAGTGACCTTCAAGCTCAAGTAACCTGTTTCTTTCAGTGCGCCCGGAATCACATTCTCCTCGCGCAATTTGGAGTCGAGACCCTGATTGTCTTTTGCGGTCACGAGGACCGTCTGCACGTACGTTTCGTCGGTGAATTCACGTCCGCGGCACTTCACCTTTCCGCTTTTATCTTTCACGATTTGAACGGAGTTATCGCTCTTCAGCATCTTGGCGACAGAGGCCGGGAGAACCGACAGCGTCTCCTCAGTCTCGCCTGAATTGTAGTCGTAGTACGGCATGAGTTTTACGGGTGCCGTGTGAGTCGTGTGTTGACCCGAACTCTTATTCTTCATTTGAATCGAGATTGTGTTCGATCCGTTGCCCACATCAAATTTCACCGCACCCGAGCGGGTTTTGCAGGTGATGGTGTCGGAGCCAGCGAACGCTGTCGATGAAATGATCACAAGGCCCAAGAGCGGCAAGATCTGAAGCTTCATATGATCTCCAATGGCGTGCGCATCCTGATCGATGAACTCGCCCGGAGATCTGCGAAAAGCAGACCTTTACTTTAAAAGCGCCTGAAAGGCGTCCCAGTCGAGGATGGCCACACCAAGCTCAGAGGCTTTATCGAGCTTTGAACCAGCTTCTTCGCCGGCGAGAACATAGTCAGTTTTCTTCGAAACCGAGCCGCTGACCGCGCCCCCGTTTGCTTCGATCATGTCTTTTACATCATCGCGCGGAACGGGAAGTGTCCCGGTGATCACGAACTTCTTTCCCTCGAGTTTCGTTGATCCGGCCGAGGTTTTCTTCGCGACGGCCTCGTAATGCACGCCGAGCTTTTGCAAATCGGCAATTTCTTTTCGGAGTTGTTTGTTGGAGAACGCCTTCACGACCGACTCTCCGACTTTCTCACCGATGTCTTTGACGTTGAGAAGATCTTCGAGCGTCGCGGTCTCTAGTTTTTCGATCGTGCCGAAAGCGGTTGCGAGAGATTTCGCCGTCGTTTCTCCGACAAAGCGAATGCCGAGAGCGAAAATCAAACGAGGCAACGTGGTTTTCTTTGAGGCCTCGATGCTCTCGAGCGTATTCGTAACCGACTTCTCGCCCTGGCGTTCGAGCGCGATCAAGTCATCGAACTTTAAACGATAGAGATCGCTGAAACTCTTAACAAGTCCTTCGTTCACAAGCGTCTCGATCATGCGGTCGCCAAGACCCTCGATGTTCATCGCGCGGCGGCCGATGAAGTGAATCAATGAATTTTTCACGATCGCCGGGCAGAGAAGGTTCGTACAACGAGTGACGACCTCGTCGTCGACGCGGGTTGCGGGGCTTCCGCAGACAGGGCATTTTGACGGAATTTGAAACGCCACTGACTTCTTCGGGCGCTTTTCGGTGATGACACGAACGACTTCGGGAATGACGTCACCAGCCCGTTGAATCACGACGGTGTCGCCGACTCGAACATCTTTGCGGTCGATCTCGTCTTGGTTGTGAAGAGTCGCGTTTGTGATCGTCACTCCGCCAACTTTGACCGGCGCCATAATCGCGACGGGCGTAAGAGCGCCCGTGCGCCCGACTTGAACGTCGATGCGTTCGATCACGGTCTCGGCTTGTTCGGGATTAAATTTCGCGGCCGTCGCCCAGCGAGGCGAGCGAGCGACAAATCCGAGCTCCTGCTGGAGACGATATGAGTTCACCTTCACGACAATCCCATCGATATCGAAGGGAAGAAGTTTTCTGATCTTCTCGATGAAGTGGTAGTATTCGATGGCCTCATCGGCTCCGCGACAGATCCGTGCGAGCGCGGGACGTTTTCCCGCTTTCAGCTCTTTCTCAACGTGCTTCGCGAATGTGGCAAAGTCTTTGTCAGTTGAGAGCCCGACGGTCGGAATTTGAAGTTCATCGAGATAGGTTTCGAACTGTTCTTGAGACGCAAAGACTTTTCCGTTCACGACTCCCGGAGCGTAAGCGAAAAGACGCAAAGGCCTTGAGGCCGTGATTTTGGGATCGAGCTGCCTTAAAGAACCTGCCGCCGCGTTTCGTGGATTGGCAAATGGAACGACGCCCGATTCTTGTTGAGCTTCGTTCAAGGCCGCGAAGTCTTTCTTAAACATGAGTATTTCGCCGCGCACCTCGAGAAGCTCAGGGGCTTTCGCAAGGCGCTGCGGAACTGACTTCATCGTGCGCACATTCGTGATCACGTTCTCACCGACCGCGCCGTCTCCGCGGGTGAGCGCACCGGTCAAGCGACCGTTCTCGTAGATGAGCTCGATGGCAAGCCCGTCGAATTTCGGCTCGCAAAAGTACTCGACCTCCCCTTTGCGCTCGAGGATCTTGTTGATGCGTTCGTCGAAGGCCGCAATATCTTCAGGAGAGTAACTATTCGAGAGCGAAAGCATCGGGGTGCGATGCGATGCCTTTTCGAAGGCGTCTAGAGGCGCTCCGCCCACGCGTTGCGAGGGTGATTCAGGAATCACGAGATCGGGGAAGGCTTGTTCCAAATCGATGAGTTCTTGAAAGAGCTTATCGTACTCACGGTCGCTGATCTCGGGTTGATCGAGCACGTGGTAAAGATAGTTCGCTCGTTCGAGCTGGATGCGGAGAGTATCGATTCTCTTTTCGGCTTTTTCACGCGCGGAAGGCATGCCTCAAGCTATGGGCAATGGGCGCGGTTTGTCACGAGCAACATCATTTGAACTGCGCCACCGCATTCGGTAGTTTGAACGTCTATGTCGAAGACCGAAAAGCTCACTCTTCAAGCGGTTCAAAAAGTGTCGAAACTGGCACGCCTCAAACTCACCGACTCCGAAATGACCTCGATTCAGAATCAGCTCTCGGCGGTTCTCGAGAATTTTGAGCAAATCGCGCAAGTGAATACGGACGAGGTGCGCCCGCTTGTCACACCGACCGAGATCACTCAAGTCTTGAGACCCGACGTCGTCGAAGATTTCGATAGTGAAAAAATTTTGGCCAACGCGCCGGAGAAAGCGGGACGACTCTTTAAAGTTCCGCCGGTGGTGTGATGGAACAACTCTCTCTCCTCGAAATTCGAGACGGCGTTCGCGCAAAGAAGTTCACAGCCGTCGAAGTCGCCCAACATTTCCTCGATCGCATCTCGAAGCACGACAAGGCGATCAATTCGTTTGTGACCATCAACGACCGAGCGCTCGAAGAGGCAAAAGCGTTCGATCAGGCGGGCGATTTTTCGGGATCTCTCGCAGGTGTTCCGATCGCGGTGAAAGATCTTCTTTGCACTGACGGCTTAAAAACGACGGCCTGCTCGAAAATGTTGGCGAATTACATTCCTCCCTATGATGCGAGCGTCGTCACGCGCTTGAAAAAAGCGGGCGCCATTGTTCTCGGGAAAACATCACTCGACGAATTCGCGATGGGCTCATCGAACGAAAATTCGTTCTTCGGCCCCGTGAAGAATCCTTGGAATCACGATTTCGTACCTGGTGGCTCAAGCGGAGGTTCGGCCGCAGCTCTTGCGGCACGTCTTGCTCCGGGCGCGATCGGCACCGACACCGGTGGTTCGATTCGTCAACCGGCAAGCTTTTGCGGAGTCTTCGGAATTAAGCCGACTTACGGGCGCGTTTCTCGTTACGGCATCATCTCGTTTGCGAGCTCGCTTGACCAAGCAGGCCCTATGGCACGCACGACGAAAGATTGCGCGATCATGCTCGAAGCGATGTCGGGCAAATGCAAAAACGATTCAACGACTTCGAACGAGGCTGTTCCTCAGTGGTCTACAAAAATTCGCCAAGATCTCAAGGGTGTTCGCATCGGCCTTCCTAGAGAGTATTTCTCTGAGTCGATCGACGCCGACGTCACCAAAGCAACTCTAGAGGCGATCACTGCGCTAAAAGCGCGCGGGGCGATGACGGTCGAAATCAATCTCCCACTCGTAAAGCACGCCGTTTCGATTTATTACCTCATCGCGACGAGCGAAGCCTCATCCAACCTCGCCCGTTATGACGGCGTGAGATTCGGTTACCGCTCCGAGAAGGCTCCCGACTCGCTCGACGACTTTTACGCAAGCAATCGAGGTGAAGCATTTGGCTCCGAAGTCAAACGCCGTATCATGCTCGGCACCTATGCGCTCTCGAGTGGTTACTACGACGCCTACTACAGTAAGGCGGGCCAAGTGAGACGCCTCCTCCGAGATGAGTTCTTAGAAGCTTTTGAGACGTGCGACGTCATTTTGTCTCCCGTCGCGACGACTCCAGCTTTCAAAATCGGCTCGAGAATTTCGAATCCGCTCGAAATGTACTTAAACGACATCTTCACCACATCGACGAACCTCGCAGGTCTTCCCGGCATGTCTGTGCCAGTTAGGTTTTCTTCGACGGGACTGCCGATCGGCGTGCAATTGATGGCGACGCATTTCAACGAGCAAAGTATCTTCGACGTGTCCGCGGCTCTGGAAGAAGATTTCCGCGCAGGCGAGAAGGCTCCTCATGGCATTTAACGACTACGAAGCGGTGATCGGCCTCGAGATCCACGTTCAGCTTCAAACCAATTCAAAACTTTTTTGTTCAAGCAGCGCTCACTTCGGTGGCGGCGATAACGAACACACGTGCCCGAATTGCACGGGTCAACCAGGCGCTCTCCCGGTCGTGAACGAAAAGGCTGTCGAGTTCGGAATAAAAACGGGCCTTGCGCTTAATTGCTCGATTCGCAAAGACTCCGTTTTCGCACGCAAGCAGTATTTCTATCCCGATCTGCCTCGAGGGTACCAAATATCGCAATTTGATAAACCTCTCTGCGAGAATGGATATCTTGAGTTCACCCTCGAAGGCGCTCCGAAGCGCGTGACGATCGAGCGCGCTCACATGGAAGAAGATGCGGGCAAGTCGACCCACCACGGTGACTACTCTCTGATCAACCTCAACCGCGCAGGCGTCCCGCTCATGGAAATTGTTTCGGCGCCGGAGATGCGATCAGCGCAGGAAGCAGCCGAGTATGCGCGCACCATGAGAAAAGTCGTTCGCTATATCGGCGTTTGCGACGGCAACCTCGAAGAAGGCTCACTTCGCTGCGACTGCAACGTGAGCATCCGCAAAAGGGGCGATTCGAAGCTCGGAACAAAAGTCGAAATCAAGAACATCAACTCGTTTCGTTTCATCGAGAAAGCGATCGAGTTCGAAATCCAAAGACAGATCGACTGCAAAGAAACGGGCGAGCCCATCGTTCAAGAAACGCGCCTCTATGACCCGGATAAAAACCGCACGTTCTCGATGCGAACGAAAGAAGAAGCTCACGACTATCGCTACTTCCCTGATCCCGATCAGCTCGTTCTTGAGATTGAGCAAGCTCAAATCGATGCAGTGAAAGCGGCGATGCCAGAGCTCCCGGCGTCGAGAGCGAAACGTTTCGTCGAGCAAGGTCTCTCCGAGTTCGATGCCCAAACTCTCACGCAAGAGCTGGAGATCGCGGATTACTTCGAGAGAGCCGCTGGCAAAAACCCGAAGGCCGCAGCGAACTGGATCATCTCGGAGCTCATGCGAGAGCTAAACGAAAGTAAGCGAGAAATCTCGGACTCACCCATTCAAGCCGAGCAACTCGCTCAACTGATTGCGCTCATCGATGCCGGAACCATCTCCGGCAAAATCGCGAAGACCGTTTTCGCGGAGATGTGGTCATCAGGAAAAAACCCCGACGTGATCGTCAAAGAAAAGGGACTTACGCAAATCACCGACACGGGCGCCATCGAAAAAATCGTCGACGATGTCATTGCCGCGAACCCCGCGCAGGCTGCGGAGTATCGTTCGGGTAAAGAGAAAGTGTTCGGTTTCTTCGTCGGTCAGGCAATGAAAGCCTCAAAAGGCCAAGCGAGCCCAGACGTGATGAACGAAATTCTTCGCAAGAAGTTGAAAGGCTAAAAACCGTGCGTGTCGCCGCTCTTGATTTCGGAACAAACACTTGTCTTCTCTTGATCGCCGACGTCAACAAAGATGGAGTCGTCGAAAAAGTCATTCACGATGAGGCTCACGTCGTCAGGCTCGGGCAAGGTGTCGCGAAGACAAAGAAGTTTCACCCCGAAGCTCTCCAGCGTGCCGAGCACACGTTTCGCGAGTTCGCGCGCACGATCAACTCCTCAAACGTCGACCGAACGCTCGCGTGCGCGACGAGCGCTTCAAGAGATGTCACGAACAAGCAAGAGCTCATCGATCTCGCGGAGAAATATAAGATCCCGGTCGAGATCATCTCAGGAGAAGAGGAAGCCGAACTTACCTTTCGGGGCACCATCGACGATCATATGGCCGGCCCGATCGCGATCATCGACGTCGGAGGTGGCTCAACCGAGTTTATCTTGGGAGATGCAACCGGTATTCAAGTTCGCCAATCTCTCGATATCGGCTCAGTTCGTCTGACCGAGAAATACATCACTCAGCACCCTGTTCCGCCCGAAGAACTCGCAAAAGTAAGAGCGCACATTGCCGATGAACTCAGAAAGCTCAAACTGCTTGTTCCTCCGGGAACAAAAGTTGTCGCGGTGGCCGGCACGCCAACGACACTTGCGGCGATGGACCAAGGCTTCGCCTTCGATTCGAAACGGGTTCAAGGTCACCCGCTCACGAACGAGCGCCTGAAGTACTGGTTTGAGCGTCTCGCTGATATGGGCGTGCAAGAACGTCGCGCCATTACGGGCATGGACGCCAAGCGCGCCGATGTCATCGTAGCGGGCGCGGAGATTTTGCTAATGGCGTCGCAGGCTTTAGGCGCGACGCAACTCGAAGTTTCGGTCAAAGGTCTTAGGTACGGAGTCGCAAAAATGATCGCGACACACTCGTAAAGCGCGCTAAGCTTTTCTGAAAGAAAAGGAAATCAAGGATGAAGCTCCTCGTATCGCTCGTCATCATGTCGCTTGCGATGGTGTCGTTCGCGCACGCACTTCCCGCGATCACCGACACCCGTATCGAAAAACTCAAAACGCAAACGATCAAAGTCGGAACGAAGTCCGTGAAAGTCGAAATCGCCGATACCGGCGAAGCGCGCGAGCGCGGGCTCATGTACCGCAAATCGATGCCGGCGGATGAAGGGATGCTCTTCGTTTTCGACTACGCGCAACCGATGGCGTTCTGGATGAAAAACACGCTGATCCCTCTGAGCATCGGCTACTTCGATGCGAATCGAAAACTCATCACGACACTCGAAATGACTCCGGCGGTGATGGGCGAACAATATCCGAAGACGTACCCGAGCGGTGGCGACGCCCAGTATGCGCTTGAAATGAACAAAGGCTGGTTTGCGAAGCACGGGATCAAACCGGGAGCAATGCTCACACTCCCCGCCAAAGGTCCTGGTAAATAAACTGTGACCGGCCCTTCGCCGCGTAACCCGTTGAAACCTTGTTCTTTTGCAGATGAGCTGTGTTTTAATAAAACGCAGATACAAAATTGAATCAGCCGCTGAAGGATTAGCAGCTATGACTCGCAAAGCATTAGTTATCGCCTTATTGACGATCGTGATGGGCACGCACATGACTGCGTGTAGCTCGAGCGGCTCGAAAGACGATTCATCAGTCGCCGAATCAAACGACGAAACATTCGCTGAAGAAGGCGAAGGCGATTTCGCCGACACGGCATCGACCGACACTTCAACTGGAACAACCGACACGGCGTCGACAGATGCACTCCCCGCAGAAGATGGCGGAGCCGATCTCTCAATTGAAGGCGGCGATCAATCCGTTGCGAGCGGCGACGTGCCTGCCGACACAGGTGCAACCGATACGCCTCCAGCTGGTGAAGGCGATTTGTCGGCACCTCCCGCAGACGTTGCGGCGAACACAGGTTCTGGCGACGACCTCTCGCTTGATGATCCAGGCGCTCTTCCGGCCGATAACTCGGCAGCGACGGCTAATAACGCCGAGAACATCACCGATAACCCGACAGCGCCGAGCGATGCGGGTGTCTTCGATGCGCCAAAAGAGACCGCTCTCGCAGACAACCCACCGGCTGATATTCCGGCAGACGTTCCGGCCGATGTCCCCGCTGACGTTCCTTCAGAGCCAGCGACAGCCTCAACAGCTGACGTCGCTCCAGCGCCTTCGACACCTCGTGCGTCTTCATCTCCGGTTGTCTATGCTCCGCTCTTGAAAGTAAAAGATGCTCCATTCACCGCACCAGGCGGCGAAACTCTGAACCGGGTTTACATCGCTCGTCCGAAAGATACGAACAAATCGATCGCAACGAAGATTTATAATGATTCGAAGCGCTCGAAAGATCTCGTGAAGTGGAACCCAGTTTTGAAGCGCGGAGCACGCCCGGGCGACAAAGTTTATTATTCCTCGGTCGCGAATCCCTCTGACTCGCGCATGATGAATTACTACGAAGAAGCGGGAATGACTCCGCAAACGTACGTCACAAAAGACGGCGACAATCTTCGTACGGTCGCAAAGAATCTTCTTGGCTTTAAAGATGCGTGGAAAGAAGTTTGGGTCACGAACGCAAGCGTTGAATCCAAAGGGAAAGTTCCAGCGGGTCTGACTCTGAATTACTGGCCTGAGACCGGCACAGCAGCTCCGGTTCAGACGATGGCGCAAACATCGCCTCCACCGACAGACGCGGGCGGTCTGCCGACGACACTCCCGGATGCCGCCCCTCAAGTTCCATCGACCGCGCAACCACCGGCAAATGCGATGGGAACGACGGCTCCTCCGGCCAACGATCCATTCAACAATCCTCCTCCGACACAAATGCCGCCGAACGGGCAAGCGGTCGCGGATAACGGAACGGGCGCAGACCCTCTCGCACCACCGCCGCCAAACGATGCTATGGCGCAGAATAACGGAATGAACGCCGCTCCTCCGACAGATCCGATGGCGCAACAAGCTCCGCCACCGCCCGCAGCCACTCCGAATGTAGCGGCGGCTAAGCCAGCGAAGAAGGCAACGGCAGCGGCTCCGGTTGAAGAAGAAAGCACGATGGATCCAGACACGACACTCGCTCTCGGTGTCGGCGGTATCTTGATCTTGGCAGCGGTGATCTTGTTCGTCGTGATCAAAAAGAATCGCGCAAAGCGCATGGATCTCGGTCAAACCCAAGTTTGAGAACGAGCACTCCGCACTGAAATAGAAAAAGCCTGGGGTGACCCAGGCTTTTTTCGTTTCGTCTGTAACGGCGATTATGCCGCTTGTTTGAAAATGTCGCCGAGAACGTCGCGACGGCCTTCGCGTTTCGATTCGACGAAGTACATGAGGTCATCGACGATCTGAACATCGCGATTATTGGTCGGAAGAAACTTGATGCCGGCCCCTTTCGAGGTCGACCAAATAATTGAGGCGTTGATCTTGCGAACGCGACCACCGACCTTGAACGTGATCGCGACTTTATCGTTTTCTTTGAGAGCCTCGTTGCCGTGCTCAAGGAATGCGCCCGTCAAACTGATGTTCTTCAACTGACCTGTGTCCGAGCTTCTTCCGTAACTTTTGCGGTATTCCACTTCGAGTTTCAAAGGAATGCGGGGAGCGGGCTTCGTCGATTCGGTCGTGTCCATTCGGCAACCTCCTGAGTGAGCACTTGTGCGAACGGGCGAAGCCGTAGGCGTAGCTCACGAATAGATCGTTAAAACTGATCGGTCTGAGACGCATTCGCGATGAGTCCGGGATGTGGAAAAGTGATCAGAATACGGGAACTTGTCTCAGTCTGAGACAAACCGAGTTCGAGATTGCGGTTTGCTGGCGAACTTCTCGACAAGCCTTAGGTCTTTGCGCCCTCCGTCGATTTGTGCGTTGACAAAGATCGAGGCCTCTCCGACAGTAGAGACATCTCTTGCCGATCTTAGATATTTCTCGGCGCGTCTCGCTTTGGCCAGCTGGCCAAAAGTACTGACGGGACTTTTTCAACTCCAACTTTAAACTCCATCAAACACTTAAAACTCGAATTCCATTCACATACAGGAGCTACGCTGAGTGTCTGACTCAAACGAGCCAACCGCGACCAAGCCGACACGTTCTCGCAAACCGAAAGCCGAAAAGGCCGAGGCTGCAGCACCCGAAACAACTGAATCTGCAGCTCCTCGCGCAGAACGCGCACCTCGCGCAGAAGCGAGCGAAGCCGCAGCCCCAAGCGAAAAACCATCGCGTCCGTCGCGCCCCGAACGCGGCAATTCCGCCGAAGCGCAAGCGCAAGCAGCTCCAGCGCCTCAAGCGTCTGCACCCTCTGAAGGTGGCGGCGGCGAGTCGCCGGCCGTAGAAGGCGGCGGCGGAGAGCGCCCTCAACAGCAGCAACCAAACCAAGGCGACCGTATGCAGTCGCGCCCGCAACACCAAGGTGGCGGCGGCGGGCAACACCGCAACAACCAACAAGGCGGCGGTCGACACGATCGCAATGATCGCAACAATCGCGGCGGTGGCCGTGATAACCGTGGCAATGGCGGTGGCGGCGGCGGCGGTGGTGATCGCGATAACCGCGGTAATCGTGGCTTCCAAGGTCGTAACAACAACCGCTTCGGCGGCAGCAACAATGATAACCGCGGCAACTACGGCGGCCATCGCGATCGTCAAGAAGGCATGATGGATGACGGCATGTCAGAGCCGATCCAGCCAATCACCGACGAGGAATTGGCACAGATCGAGTTGACGGAGGCCGAACGCGCCGAACTCAGCTCGAAAAACTTAAAATCAAAACAGATCGAAGGCCTCACGGCCCTCGCAACGAAACTCAAAATCGAAAACGCTGCCGGCCTTCGCCGTCAGGATCTCGTCTTCGAAATTTTGAAACGTGCAGCACGCCTCGGAGACATCTTCGGTAACGGCGTTCTCGAAATTCTCCCGGATGGCTACGGATTCCTCCGTTCGCCTGACTACAACTATCTCCCAGGTCCTGATGATATCTATGTCTCTCCTTCGCAAATTCGCCGCTTCGGTCTTCGCACGGGCGATACCGTCAGCGGAACAGTCCGCCCTCCAAAAGAAGGCGAACGCTACTTCGCACTCCTTAAAGTTGAAACGCTCAATCATGAGGCTACAGAAAAGGCGCGCGAGAAAATCCTCTTCGACAACCTCACGCCGCTCTACCCAGAAGAGCGTCTAAAGCTCGAGCACACGCCAAACGATTACACGACTCGCGTCGTGGATCTCATGGCGCCACTCGGAAAAGGTCAGCGTGCTCTGATCGTCGCTCCTCCGCGCACGGGTAAAACCGTTCTCATGCAGCACATTGCAAATGCGATCACGGCGAATCACCCAGAGGTAAAACTCATCGTTCTGCTGATCGATGAACGTCCCGAGGAAGTCACCGATATGCTCCGCAACGTCAAAGGCGAAGTCATTTCGTCGACGTTCGATGAACCACCGACTCGTCACGTACAAGTCGCGGAAATGGTCATCGAAAAAGCGAAGCGGCTCGTTGAGCACAAGCACGACGTCGTCATCTTGCTCGACTCAATCACGCGTCTCGCTCGTGCGTACAACACGGTTGTGCCGCCATCAGGCAAGATCCTCTCGGGTGGTGTCGACTCGAACGCGCTTCATAAACCAAAGCGCTTCTTCGGTGCGGCTCGTAACATCGAAGAAGGTGGTTCACTCACGATCATCGCGACAGCCTTGATCGATACCGGCTCACGAATGGACGAAGTCATCTTCGAAGAATTCAAAGGGACGGGTAACTCCGAGATCCACTTAGATCGCAAGCTCATGGAAAAGCGCATCTTCCCATGCATGGACATCAACAAGTCGGGCACACGTAAGGAAGACCTCCTGATCGAGAAGAACGATTTGAACCGTCTGTGGATCCTCCGGAAGGTCCTGGCTCCAATGAACGTTGTGGATTCCATGGAGTTTTTGATCGACAAACTGGGCACCGCAAAGACCAACACCGAATTCTTATCGAAGATGGGCGGGAGCTAAGTCTCCTGACTGATTAGAGAATTCGAAAACTGAGGGCGCAGGGCTTTGGCCGGCGCCCTTCGTTTTTGGCGATATGTGTTGAAACCTACATGTGGATAACTCTGGGGATCTCTTAGAGCCTTGTAAGATTCTTGTAAGAAATCTGGCGCAGCTCGAACCCCCGTAATCGCTCAAGAATTCTCGATCAGCAATCTCGCCTCGCTCAAAAATCAGGCTCGACACTGGCGCTGATCGCGTGCTAGTTTTGCCAACTCTTCAGTCACAATTTCGAGGTCGATATGAAAACAGGCATCCACCCAACGTACAACTACGACTCAACAGTCACTTGCGTTTGCGGCAACACATTCAAAACTGGTTCAACTCAAGAAGAAGTCCGCGTCGACATCTGCTCGGCTTGCCACCCTTACTTCACTGGTAAACAAAAAATGATGGATACAGAAGGTCGTATCGATCGTTTCCGTAAGAAATACGGCCCGACTGCAGGCGCGGCGAAGAAGTAGTCTCTTTCATCTCGAGATTTCTGAAAAACCCACTTCCACCCGGAGTGGGTTTTTTATTTCCCCACACCGAGAGGGTAGGTCCTTACTTTTAGGAAAGGCCCTTACTTTCCGGAAATCCGAAAAATAAGGACCTACCGTCCATGAGCATGTTCAACAAACTCAACGACGTCGAATCCCGCTTCGAGCAGGTCGGCATGAAACTCCAAGATCCCACCGTCACCGGCGATCAAGGGCAGTACCGCGCGTTGATGAAAGAACATGCCGACCTCTCGCCAATCGTGACGGCATATCGTCGCTACAAGGCCGTAGGTGAAGAACTCGCGGGCGCCAAAGCGCTGCTTGTCGGTGACGACGATGATCTTCGCCAGATGGCGAAAGAAGAGATTGGTCCTCTCGAGACAGAGCTAGAGTCGCTCGACTCTGAACTGAAGTTGCTCCTCCTCCCGAAAGATCCAAATGACGATAAGAACATCGTTCTCGAAATTCGCGCAGGCGCGGGCGGAGATGAAGCCGCGCTGTTCGCGATGGAACTCTTCGACGCCTACACGAAATACGCCGCCAAGCAGGGTTGGAGAGTCGACATTCTCTCAACTTCTGACGGAAACGCCGGCGGGTACAAAGAAATCATCGCGGAAGTCAGCGGCGACAAAGTCTTCTCGAAACTAAAATTCGAATCGGGCGTTCACCGCGTTCAGCGCGTGCCCGCAACCGAAACTCAAGGCCGTGTTCATACGTCAACCATCACGGTCGCGGTGATTCCGGAGGCCGAAGAAGTCGATGTCGTGATCGACCCGAATGATCTTCGGATCGACGTTTTCCGTTCAAGCGGTAAGGGTGGTCAGTCGGTCAACACCACAGACTCAGCCGTTCGCATTACGCACATTCCGTCGGGCATCGTCATCTCATCGCAGACTGAGAAATCTCAGCACAAGAACAAAGCAAAGGGCATGAAGGTCTTGATGTCTCGCTTGAAAGCGATCGAAGACGAGAAGGCGATCAAGTCAGCCTCCGATGCTCGCCTGGCGCAAATCGGTACTGGCGATCGCTCCGAGCGCATTCGCACTTACAACTTCCCGCAGTCTCGAATCACGGATCACCGAATTGGCCTCACCACGCACGCGATTAACGCCGTCATGAACTCCGGCGATCTCGGAGAGTTGATCGATCCCCTGATCGCCCACTTCCAGGCTGAGCAGCTGAAGAACCAAACGGCGAGCTAACTCACGAAGCTCAGCGGCAGCAAGTCGATGATGCATTTATCTGAGGCGATCGGGTCGTAGAGAACTTCAACGCAACCTTCAGCATCTATGTCGCCCGTGAGGCGCGGGTCTATCATGACCGATGTGGCCTGTGCGGTAATTAAACGACCCGATCGAGGATCTGTGAATTGGGCACGCACGATGAATGGGTGGCGGCCACTGATTCTAATACGGGAATCTTCACGAACCTCGATGACTTTCGCGCGAACGCGTTGACCTCGCCGTCGCAGCCGCTCCTCGAGCGAATTTCTGCGAATCGGATTGAACACGACAAAAGCGCATCCAATCGCCCCGATCACGCCGCCGAACCCGAGTAGAAATGCGACTGGTAACCAGAGATCTGCAGGCCATCGAGCCTCGCTCGGGTTTTTGGGATCAAGCTGGAGCTTAAAAGTTTCGCCAATTTTATAACGGCCACTCGAGGTTGAGTTCAAAACCTTCGAGTAAGAGCGCCCTTCAAACGTATACGCAACCGTTGGTCTGTAACATGTGTATCGGTGATAAACGGTTCGATGATTTTTCTCGCGACGAGTCTCGCAGGTCTCGGTCGAAACCTCTGTGACGGCACTTATGACCTCAACCGATTGCCCGGAAAAATCGATGGAGTCAGAAAGCAGGTAGCCACCGAACCCCAGAAACGGGGTTGCTATCAGCAAAAAAACGAACCCGAGACCGCGTGTCGATTGAATGGCGACCGTCCTTTCAAGGGAGGATGACAACTTGTCGGCGCCCTCTCCGCATCGCTCAAGCGAACGTCATTCTTTGACCGGCGAGAGATCTCAATTTGAGGCGGATTCGGGCCTACGCATGACTTGCCCCCGTCGGCTCATCTGCTACTCTAAGCCCCTATGCAAGTGAAAGAGATCCTCCAAAAGACGACCGACTTTTTTCGAAACAAAGGTTTCGATTCGCCTCGTCTGGAGACCGAGCTTTTGATTTCGTCAGCGCTTCATTGGGAGCGCATGAAGCTCTATCTCAATCACGATCAGCCGCTCACTGAAGCTGAAGTGACGGCGTGCCGCGAGTATGTTCGCCGACGCGCGACCGGTGAGCCGGTGGCCTATATCATCGGTCACAAAGGTTTCTACAAACACTCCTTCAAAGTAACGCCGGCCGTTTTGATTCCTCGGCCGGAGACGGAGTCGCTCGTCGACGAAACCCTCACGTGGGCAAAACGCGAGACGGTTGAGCGCGTCGTTGATCTCGGCACCGGATCAGGCTGCGTCGGAATATCGGTCGCGGCCCTTTTGCCCGACGTTCGCTTGTTTGCGTGCGATATCTCTGAAGACGCCTTAAAGGTGGCTGAAGAGAACGCCCGTGAGATTGGCGTTCTCGATCGCGCAACCTTCCTCGCGAAAGATGCAGCGACCGTTCAAGCCTCAGATTTGAAAATGACGATCGGTGGTTTGGCCGATGTGATTCTCGCGAATCCTCCGTACATCGCCGAAGACGATCCTGAGGTTCAAGATACGGTTCGCAAGTTCGAACCTCATCAAGCGTTGTTCTCTGAAGATCACGGCTTCGCAGATATCAAATCGTGGTGCGCAACGGCGGCTCGTATTGGGCGACCGGGTGCTTTCGTGATGTTTGAAATCGGGCACGAGCAAGGTGCTCGCGCGGAGAAGATCTTCGAAGACAACGGATCGTTCGAAAATATCAAGATTGAAAAAGATCTCGCGGGTCTTGAGCGCTTCGTGCGCGCAACACTCCGCCAGACGAATTAAGGATTAAAGCAAATGGATAAAATGGTCGTACGCGGCGGCGTGCAGTTAAACGGCGAAGTTTCGGCGTCGGGCGCAAAAAACTCAGCCCTCAAACTTTTGTTCGCATCCCTTCTCGCTGAAGGCCGTCACGTTTTTCACAACGTGCCCGAGCTCAAAGATATCGAGTCGTCATCTCAGCTTCTCGAGTCACTCGGCTGCAAAGTCGTTCGTCAGGACAAGACGCTCACAATCGACGTCGACATTCCGAACTCGACTCAAGCTCATTACGATCTCGTTCGTAAAATGCGCGCCTCAATTCTTTGCCTCGGCCCGTTGTTGACGAAGTACGGGCAAGCGCAAGTTTCGTTACCGGGCGGATGCGCGATCGGAACACGTCCAATCAATCTTCATCTCGACGGCATGAAGGCGATGGGCGCGGAGATCGAACTTCGAGACGGTTACGTTCACGCGCACGCGAAACGCTTGAAGGGCGCAAACATCTTATTTGAGTTCGCCACTGTTGGCGGAACAGAGAACATCATGATGGCCGCGACTCTCGCTGACGGCGTAACGGTTATCGAAAACGCGGCCAAAGAACCCGAGATCGTCGATCTCGCGAACTACCTGATTTCGATGGGTGCCAAGATCGAAGGTGCAGGCTCCTCGATCATTCGTATTACGGGTGTCGACCGTTTGAAACCGTCTGAGCACACGGTCATCGCTGATCGTATCGAGGCGGGGACGCTCGTTCTCGCGGGCGCGATCACGGGCGGAGAAGTGACCGTGAAGAACTGCGTTTCGTCTGACCTCGACGCATTGGTTTTGAAAC
>CAJYIL010000178.1 GCA_913774795.1 Pseudobdellovibrionaceae bacterium | reverse complement strand
GGCCGGCAAAACGACGACCGCGGCAAAACTCGCTAAACATATTCGCGCGAAATATCAGAAACGTCCGGGCCTCATTCCCGCCGACGTTTATCGTCCGGCCGCTATCGATCAGTTGAAGACCCTCGGTAAACAAAACGACATTCTCGTTTTTGATTCGAAGCCTACGCAAAAGCCCGAAGAGATTCTCGAGCAGGCGAAGAAGTGGGCTCAAGACAACATGATCGATGTCGTGTTGGTCGACACCGCCGGTCGCTTGCAGATCGACGAAGATCTGATGGGCGAGCTCGGTCGTCTGAAGCAAATCTGGGAACCAAAAGAAGTTCTCCTCGTCGCCGATGCCATGCTCGGTCAACAGTCGGTGAATGTCGCCGAGGGCTTTCACCAACGTCTCGGTCTCACCGGTCTTGTTCTCACGAAAGTCGACGGCGACGCACGCGGGGGCGCCGCACTCTCGATTCGTCAAGCCACGGGCGTGCCGATCAAGTTTCTCGGCATCGGTGAAAAATCCGATGCGCTTGAAGTCTTTCACCCGGATCGACTGGCCAGCCGTATTCTCGATATGGGCGATGTTCTCTCGCTCGTCGAGAAAGCCCAAGAGGTCATCGACGAAAAGACCGCAAAAGAAGCTGCGCAAAAAATTAAGAAGAACAACTTCACCATCGAAGACTTCTTAAAACAGATGCAGATGATGAAAAAAATGGGCGGGATGGAATCAATCCTCGGCATGCTCCCGGGCATGGGAGGGTTGATGAAGCAAATGAAAGACATGGCTCCGCCAGATAAAGAGATGAAGAAGATCGAAGCGATCATTCAGTCGATGACGAAAAAAGAGCGCAACGATCACCGCATCTTGAACGGGTCTCGCCGATTGAGAATCGCGAACGGTTCGGGCGTCGAAGTCTCCGACGTCAATAAGTTCATCAAGCAGTTCGAGCAATCTCAAAAAATGATGCAGCAATTGATGAAAATGGGAATGGGCGGCCGCGGTGGCGGCGGATTCCCGGGAATGAAATTTCCTTTCTAAAATTGAAAGCGTAAACGTGAGCAGATCAGAAACCGACAATACACCCCTTGATGCCGACGCGCTTCGCGCAGCCCAATTCTCCGATATTTCTTCAGGTCTCAACGGCGCTCTTGATTCGCTGCAAGCGACTCAGCGAAAGCGTCAACGGCTGACGATCGCGTTCGTGTTCTTCGTGATCATCAACGTCGTCGATCAGATGACGAAGCAGTGGGCGCGCGTGACACTTCAGCCTTTCACCGAGCTCACCTATTTCGGCGGGCTCATTAGGCTTCATCACTCCGAAAATCCGGGAGCGTTTCTTTCTCTCGGAGCCCAATTGGGCGAACATTTGCGACTCGGAATCTTCACGATTCTCGTTTGCGTGTTCTTAATCTGGGCGACGTGGATGCTCATTAAGAAGGCCGCGTTCGCAAACTGGAGTTTCGTGATTGGGTGGGCGCTTTTGATTTCAGGAGGAGTCGGGAACGTCATCGACCGCGTCTGGAAGTCGACGGTCACCGACTTCATGGTGATGGGTTACGGCTCTCTTCAAACAGGTGTTTTCAACGTGGCCGATATGGCGATCATGTTCGGCATTCTTGTTGTCCTCGTCTGGGGCCGTGAACAGGCTCCGCAAGAAACGATCGGTTTCAAACGATGATCAACCGTTAGCGACCGATCGGTCGCTAACAGCCTGAGTGACGAACGTCGGCTTCGCCATTTCCCTTTTCCATGGCCTCTGGCGAACTCGACTGCAAAAGTCTAATGTTCGGTCTTCCAACGAGGAGTTCGAACTTGAAAGCATTCGCTGCGCTGTTTTTGATGCTGATTTCGCTGCACGCCAACGCTCTTCAGACCTCTCTCGATCAGTGCTACAGCGACGTTCTCCCGAGAGTCGCCTACAGCATGGAGAAGGCAAATGCGGTTTGCCTCGACGGGCGCATCCAGTTTGAATCCGTCGATCAGTGTTACAGCGCCGTGCTCCCGCGCGTTGCCTACAACAACGATGAGGCCGGCGAAGTTTGTCTCGATGATGTTCAGTTTCCGTCGATCGACGCGTGTTACAACGCGGTCCTCCCGCGTGTTGCATACAGCAACGAGAAGGCCGGTGACGTGTGTCTTCGCTTGCGCCGCCTCCGCTTCGACTCCCTTGATCAGTGCTACAGTCAGGTTCTTCCTCGCGTCGCTTACAGCAATGAGCAAGCGGGCGACGTTTGCTTGAACGCCCGCATCCGCTACACGACGCTTGACGCTTGTTACAGCGCGGTTCTCCCGCGGGTGGCTTACAGCAATGAGAAAGCGGGCGCAGCCTGTCTCGACGGTCGTATTCGCTTCCGGACTACCGAAGAATGCAGGGCTGCCGTTCTCCCGCGCGTCGCGTATAGCTCCGAAAAAGCGAATGCCGCGTGTTTTGAGATGACTCGTTAATTATCTAAGGTACCGGACGATCGCTGGGCGAGTCGACGTGCACGTATCGGGACCACCTTTGGCCGACGCTAAAATTTGAAGATCTTCGCGAGCGGGCGTCGTGTTGTCGATATCGTTGCCGTAACGAAATTGAACGGCCGATGAACTCACACCCGTCATTTGTTCGGGGTTGAGATTCACCCAATATTGCTCTCCGCCGTTATCGTTGTGGTTGTAGACGCGCCCGTCTTCGCAGCGCACCGAGGTTCCGTTGTCGATGAATTTCAAGCCCGTCAGTTCGGTCATCGAAAAGTTTTTGCCCCAAGCTAAGTCATCGCCCTGCAAAACGACCGCGCCTTTGAATGCGATCAAAGCATCTCGCGATTCGACTTTGCCCATCGGCGCACCTGGGTTGTTGATCCAAACCAAGTCGTAACCCGCAAGATCACTCGCCGTGAGTCCCGCAGAGGGTTCGTCGATCGGAGTGACATCGTAGCGAACGAGGAGACTGGCCGCGTAGGTCCAATCTTCTTTGCTCTCATCACCGGAGTTCGAGTCTCTGACGAGCAGAATCTTGGGTTTTGCCGCTGGGCTAGAGTAGCGAACCACGGACTCCGCGATGAACTGCGCCGACTTTGCGTTGACGACGAGTTGTTGGTTCGACTCGTCGCCAAGTGCCAAGAGAATCGTCGTGACGGCCGGTTTACTCGTCAGCGGAGTCAACTCACACGAAACCCCCTCGCAGCTCGGGAGATCTCCTAAGGGTGTCGAGTCGTCGGGGAGACCGGCGGCTTGTTGCGGTTTGGCTTGTGTCCCGAAAGTTACGTTTGAGCAGTTTTGAAAAGCGATGATGAAGAGAGCTGCGATGACGGCGATGACTGTTTTCATGTTGTCTTCTCATTACAAATTCGGGACCGGGTAACGAGTGGCTAAATTTCTTTTCACTGTCGAACTGCCAGATTGCGCCTAGC